>JBEAWD010000013.1:0-9298 GCA_041160585.1 Pseudomonadota bacterium
CATCTGGTTATTGCCCAGACGCTGGTACGCGCCCTTGCCCAGGCTGCCGGGGCCAATGTCGGTCTGGATCCACAACACGCCACGAGGGTCGAAGGCGATGCCATCCGGGCAGCCGAAGGCATCGCCTTGGATGGTGCCGCGCTCGCTGGCCACCGCCGACTGCGGATCGCCCGCCAGCATCAGGTGGTTCCAGATGAAGGTCTCCCCGTCGAAGTCGCCGCGTTCCCGCCAGCGGATGATCTGCCCCATCACGTTGTTGGCGCGAGGATTGGCCGCATCCACACCGGGCTGGCCTGCGGCACCGCGCGCGCTGTTGTTGGTCAAGGTGCAGTAGACCCAGCGCGTGGCCTCGTCGATGGCCAGCCATTCGGGGCGGTCCATCTTGGTGGCGCCCAGCAGGTCGCTGGCTTGGCGCGCCTTGATCACCACTTCACCCTGGTCGGTGAATCCCCCGGCGGCCGTCAGCGGGCCTTGGCCGTGCACCAGGGGCAGCCAGCGGCCGGTGCCGTCGGCGTCGAAGCGCGCCACATACAAGGTGCCGTGGTCCAGCAGTTCCCGGTTGGCCTGCGCGGCCGTCAGTCCACCGCCGGCGGGCCTGATGCGGTCGCGGCTGACGAACTTGTAGATGTACTCGAAGCGTGCGTCTTCGCCCGAGTACACGACGGCGCGCTGGTCGCGCGTCACGGCCACCCAGGCGCCTTCGTGCGCGGCGCGGCCGATGGCGGTGCGCTTGATGGGCGTGCTGTTCGGGTCCATCGGATCAAGTTCGACGATCCAGCCGAATCGGTTGGGTTCGTTGGGGTGTTTGGCGGCGTCGAAGCGCTCGTCATGGTCAGGCCACTTGTTCCAGCCGCCATTGGGCCGGATGCCCCAGCGGCGCTCGTGTTCGCTGGGCTGGGCAGGGCCGCGGAAGTAGCCGGCCCAGTTCTCTTCGCCGCTGAGATAGGTGCCCCAGGGCGTCTTGCCGCTGGCGCAGTTGCTCAGCGTGCCCAGGATGCGCTGGCCCTGCGGGTCGGCCGCCGTGCGCATCAGGCGGTGACCGGCGGCCGGCCCACCCACGGCAAACGGCGAGGACAGGGTGACGCGCCGCGCATAGCGCGAAGGCCGCACCATCTGCCACTGGCCGTCGCGCAGGGCCACTTCCACCACACCCAGACCGTGGGCGTTCTGGCTCTTGCGCACCTTCTCGGCCGAGCCCTCTCCCAGTCCATCCGGGTGGAGCAGGCCCTCGTCGGTGTACTCGTGGTTCATGGCCAGCAGGCCGCGGGTGTTGCCGGCGCCTGATGTCGATGGGGAAACAGGGCCTGACCCGTCATCGGCCAGCGGGTAGAAATGCAGGCCATCGTGGTGCATGCCCATTTGCACCGCCTGATCGGCAGCGCTGTTGGACGCATCGAAGCGGAAGGCGGGCATCTGCCCCGCCACGCCGATGGGCTCGCCCCAGGCGGCGATCGCGCGCGCCACATAGCCTGGCGGTACGGTGATGGTGTCGGCGGTGCTGGTGGGGATGGAGGCGAAGCCCAGACGCGGAGCTGTCGCAGCCGACGGCCCGGCGCTGGCGCATCCCGTCAGGCTGGTGCCGGCCGCAGCGGCCGTGGTCAGGCCGCCCAAGGTCCTCAGCGTCGACGGGGAGAAGGGCGCCAGGGCTCGCAGCGCCGCCAGCGTCGCGCCGCCGCCAGCAGCCTGTACCCAGGTGCGGCGCTCGGGGTTGCTCAGCTCGTGAATGCTGGGGTTGGAGGAGCGGTTGCTGTCCTCCATCTCATCGAAGTTCTTGGGCATGGTGACATCGGCTGATGATCGATCCAGGCACTCTAGCCTAGACCCCACGAGCCCGCGTGCGCCGGGTGTTGGGATCCGGCGGTTCCGCGCCTAAGATGGACCAATGAACAAGACCTTGCTGATCACCGGTGGCGGGCGCGGCATTGGCGCGGCCGTGGCGCGTCAAGCCGCCGCCCAAGGATGGGATGTGGCCGTGAATGCGGTGCGCGACCTGGCCTCGGCCCAAGGCGTGGCAGACGAGGTTCGAGCCCTGGGTCGCCGAGCCTTGGCCATTCAGGCTGACGTGGCGGATGAAGCCGCGGTGCGCGCGATGTTCGACCGGGTGGACGCCGAGCTGGGCCCCCTGGCTGCGCTGGTGAACAACGCCGGCGTGGTGGACATGGCGCAGCGTGTAGACGAGATGAGCCTGGCGCGGTGGCAGCGCATGTTTGCCATCAACGTGCAGGGCACCTTCCTGTGCACCCGCGAGGCCCTGCGGCGCATGAGCACCCGGCACGGTGGACGGGGCGGGGCCATCGTGAATCTGTCGTCGGCCGCCGCCCGCCTGGGTTCGCCTGGGCAGTATGTGGACTACGCTGCGGCCAAGGCGGCCATCGACACCTTCACCCTCGGGGTGGCGCGCGAGGTAGCCGCCGAGAGCGTGAGGGTGAATGCGGTGCGCCCCGGGATCATCGACACCGAGATCCACGCCAGCGGTGGTCAACCCGACCGAGCGCAGCGCCTGGCGCCCCAGGTGCCCATGCAGCGTGCCGGTACGGCCGACGAGGTGGCGCAGGCCGTGGTGTGGCTGCTCTCCGACCACGCCAGCTACGTCACCGGTAGCCTGATGGACGTGACGGGTGGGCGCTGACAGGGGCCAGGGTAGCCGCGCTAAAGTCGGCGCCATGGACGCCCCCGACGCCCCCGACACGCCCGACACCGCCGGCCGGGCCGCACACGCTGAAGACCGCGACGCGGCCGCACGCCCAGGGGCTTGGCGGCGCTGGATGCGCGCCACGCTGGCTCTGGGGGCGGTGTTCGCCTTTGGTGCCTATTGCATCGGCTTGCCGGTGCAGGCGGCCAGCGTGGCCACGTCCTCGGCCACTTCCTCGGCCTCTTCCGCGATCGACAGCCTCAGCACCTCGGTGGGTGCTTTCTCCGCCGCCGTCGGCGCGGTGAGCACTTCGTCCTCCTCGGGGCGAGGCAAGGTGGCGCAGGGCGAGTACCGAATTGAAGCGGCGCAGGACCTGCCAGGCCTTCCCGCGCGCGTGGCCCTCGCCCTGCAGCCCACAGCGGCAGCTGTCGACGCGGGGGCACGGCCCTGGCAGCTGCGTCTTCCGGCCGAGGTGGCGGCATCTGGCGAACTGAGACCGGGTGGCGTGCTGGAGGTGCGCGAGCGGCCCTATGGCTTCGCGCTGTGGCAAGCCGGCGCCAGCCAAGCCTTCTACCTGGTGGTGCAGGACGAATGGTGGCAGGCCATGCAGGTGCGCGCTGTGGATGGGCGCTGAGCCACTCGGAGCCGAATTCAAAGGCACCAAACCAATCGCTGTTTGGCGGCGCCGGCTCGCGGCGCTGATGTGGGCCGCGGCGTGCATGCAGGCGCAGGGCCACACCCATGAAGGGGCTGCAGCGTCCATGCCCTTTTCGTCTCCCTTTTCCTGGGCATCCTGCCCCAACCCGCCGGTGGCCGAGGCCGCCGATTGGGATGTGCACCTTCAGCTGGCGGCCCTGATCCAGGCGGAGTGGCGTGCGCGGGCAGCCCCTGTGGCCTTGATTTCGCGCTCGGGCTTGAACCTGCAGCCCATCGGGCACCACTACTCCCATGCGGGCTTCCTGACCTCAGCCGGTACGGTGCGGCAGCTGTACTTCGATTGCGAGACGGCCCGCCCGCGGGTGTTCGACGAGGGGCTGGCCAGCTTTGTCGGCGGGGTGTCGCGCGAGGGCTTGCCTCGGTTCAGCGTGGTCTGGTGGCCGCCTGACCCGGCCGGAGATGTCGCCCGTACCGTGGCCGACGAAGGCCTGGGCGCGGCGATGGTGGCGCCGGCGTATCAGGCCCAGGCCCATGTGTGGAGCCCGCACACCCAGAACTGCAACCAGTGGCTGGTGGAAATGCTCGGCGTGGCCTTCGGCGGGGGCGCGGACCGGGCTGCCGCACAGGCCTGGCTTCGGGCACAGGGCTACTCGGGCAGCGTGGTGCAACTGCCTTGGGTGGGGTGGCTGATGGCGGCGGCGCTGTTGCCGCACATGGGCCTGCGCCACCACCCCGATTCCGACCTGCAGGCGCTGCGCTTTGAGGTGTCACTGCCGGCGGCGGTGGAGCGCTTCGTCGAGCGCCGGTGGCCGCAGGCCGAGCGGGTGGAGTGGTGCCTGCGGGGGCGTGAGGTCGTGGTGCGGCGGGGCTGGCAGCCCTTGGATCGACACTGCACGCCGGCCGATGGGGACGAGCGGCTGAGCCTGGTCCCCTAGGGCAAACCCTGTGCGCTCGATGGGGGATTTGGGTCGATTCAAACAAACGTTTGATTGGTGGCCTAGACTGAAGGGCTGACCGGGTTCGCCCTCATGCCCTCGCCCCTCGACACCGCCCACACCCGCCAGCGCATCTTGGACACCGCCCTGCTGCTGTTCAGCCAGGGTGGGTATGACAAGGTGTCCGTCCGCGACATCGCGCAGGCCGCGCAGGTGAATGTGGCGGCGGTCAGCTACCACTTCGGCGGCAAGCCCGGCCTGTACCGGGCCGCGCTCAATGAACCGCTGGGCACGGTGAGTGACGACATCCCCCTGTTCGACCAACCCCACTTCAGCCTGCGAGAGTCCCTGGAGGGCCTGTACCGGGCGCTGTTGGAGCCCTACACCGCCGATCCGCGCGCGCAGCAGTGCGTGCGCCTGCACCTACGCGAAATGCTGGACCCCACGGGGGTGTGGGCTGAACAGGTGCAGAACGACTTCCGGCCGGCACACGAGGCCCTGCTGCGTGTGCTGCAGCGTCACCTTCAGTTGACCGCCGTCGACGACGACCTGCTCTACCTCAGCTTGGCGCTGACGGGCCTGGCGCTTCATGTGCACCTGTCACGCGATGTGGCCCACGCCGTTCGGCCGGGTCTGTTGCAGGGGCAGGAGGCGGTGGGCCGCTGGGGCCAGCGCCTGGTCGAGCAGGCACTGGCACTTGTGCAGGCCGAGGCCGCGCGACGCGGCCTTGTCCTGGCGCCCCCCGGGGCATGAGGAAACGATGACGATGAGAGAACCGAAACTCCCTTGGGCGCCACTGACCGCCCTGATGCTGCTCACGGGTTGTGCGGCCCTGCCGCCGGTGGCAGCACCCGCGGCGGTACCACCGGCGGCATGGTCTGCGCCGCAGGCGCAGGAGGCAGCTTGGCCGCACGAAGGCCGTTTGAGTTCCCTGGTGGACTGGTGGCGCCAGTTCGGCGGTCCGGAAGTGGCGGCCTTCGTCGAGGCAGCGCAAGCCGCCAGCCCCAGCGTCAGCAGCGCCGCCGCGCGCCGCTCGCAAGCACGTGCCGAGCGCACGGCCGCCGGTGGCGCCCTCGTACCGCAATTGGATGCATCGGCCAGTGCCCAGCGCCGCAGCGCCACGCCTCCTTTCCCCGCGGGTGAGGTGATGCAGGGGGCGGTGCAGATGAGTTGGGAGCTGGATGTGTTCGGTGGGCAGCGCGCCCAGCGCGACGCCGCGCAGTGGCGACTGCAATCGGCTGACGCCGCCTGGCACGAAGCGCGCGTGTCCCTGGCCGCCGACGTGGTGATGCAGGTGCTGTCGTGGCGGCATTGCCAGGCCACCTGGGGCTTGGCAGAGCGCGACGCGCAGGCCGCCACGCGCAGCGCGCAGTTGGTCGGCCGCCTGGCCCAGGCGGGCTTGCAGGCGCCTGAGCAGGCGGCGCAGGCCGAATCGGTGGCCGCCCAGGCGCGCAACCGGGTGCGTGCCCATGCCCAGCGATGCGAATCGGACGTGAGAGCCCTGGTGCAGATGACGGCCTGGAGCGAAGCCCAGGTGCGGCAGCGCCTGATGGCCATGGTGGCCGCGGATGCGCCTTCTGCCGGCTCAGAACCGAACCTGTTGGCCCGCCCCGTGCGCCCCATCGGGGACGTGCCGGCACTGCCCGCGGCCACCCTGGCCCAGCGGCCCGACGTGTTCATGGCCGCCGCGGCGGTGGCGGCTGCGGCCGCCGACGTGGGCGCCCAACATGCGCAGCGCTTCCCACGCGTGGGTCTGTCGGGCAGCATTGGGCGCCTGAACAGCCGCACCAGCGGCGGCAGCCTGACGCTGGACACCTGGTCGGTCGGCCCGCTCAGCGTGAGCGTGCCGGTGTTCGATGCGGGCCGCCGTTCGGCCATGGTGGACGCTGCCCGCGCCCGCTATGACGACGCGGTCACGCAGCACCTGGCCGTGGTGCGCCGCGCGGTGCGCGAGGTGGAAGAGGCGCTGTCAGGACTGGACACCACGGCCCGTCAAGAGCGCGATGCGCGCGTCGCGCTGGAAGGCGCCCGCTCGGTGTTGAAGGCCGTGCAACAGCGCCAGGAACGCGGACTGGCGTCGGCCCTGCAGGCTGATGAGGCGCTGCGGGCTGCCCTGGGAGCCGAGTCCGCTTGGCTCGACCTGCAACTCAATCGCCTGAACGTCTGGATCAGCCTGTACCGCGCCGCCGGTGGCGGCTGGGTGCCGGCGCGTTCAGCCAACTGAATCACATGACCATGAGCAGACCCATGAACAAGATCCCTTTGGCCGCCCTTGCACTTGGGCTGGCCGTGTCGACGGCTTGGGCACAAGCGGCCGAGACAAAGCCAGCCGCTGCGGCGGCCGCCGGCACCAAGGCGGCACTGACCGTCAATGTCGTGAGCCCCCGCACGGGGCAGTGGACCAGCACCTTGCCGCTCAACGGCAACATCGCCGCCTGGGGCGAGGCCATCATCGGCAGCCAGGTCGGCGGACTTCGCGTGGTTGAGGTGCTGGCGCAGGTGGGTGATGCGGTGAGCGCCGGCCAACTGTTGGCGCGACTGGACGAAGCCCCCGTGCAACAGGACTTGGCCCAGGCGCGTGCTGCCCTTCAGGATGCGCAGGCCCAACTGCAGGACGCGGCGGCCAATGCGCAGCGCGCCAAGGGCTTGAGCGGAACGGGCGCCTTGAGCGCGCAGCAGCAGGGGCAGTTCGAGGTGGCCGAAGCCGTGGCGCGTGCACGCGTGGCCACGGCACAGGCCTCGGTGGCCGCCCAGGAACTGCGCCTGCAGCACACACGGGTGGTGGCGCCGGATGCCGGCCTGGTCAGTGCGCGCAGCGCGACCTTGGGCGCCGTACCGGGCGCGGGCCAGGATCTGTTCCGCCTGATTCGCCAAGGCCGCCTGGAGTGGCGTGCCGAGGTGCCCGCCGCCGAGCTGCATCGCGTCAAACCCGGCACTGCGGCGCGGTTGACCACGCCCTCCGGTGCGCTTGTTCAGGGCACGGTGCGCAAGGTGTCGCCTCAGGTGGATCCCCAGACGCGCGTGGCCTTGGCCTATGTGGACCTGAAGACCGGCGAAGGCAGCGATGCCCGCGCGGGCATGTTCGCCCGCGGCGAGCTGCGATTCGATTCGCGCCGCTCGCTGATGCTGCCGGCCACGGCCGTGCTGCTGCGCGAAGGCTTCGATGTGGCGCTGGTGGTCGATGCGCAGCAGCGCATCCGCCAGACCAAGGTGAAGGTGCTTTCGCGTGAGGGCGACCAGGTGGCCATCGAGGGCCTGGATGAGAAGGCCCGTGTCGTGGCCCGCGGCGGGGCCTTCCTGGCCGATGGCGACGTGGTGCGCATCGTGGAGGCATCGGCCAAATGAACGTCTCCGCCTGGTCGATCCGGAACCCGATTCCGGCCATCATGCTCTTCGTGCTGCTCACCTTGGCCGGCGCGATGAGCTTCAAGGCCATGGAGATCCAGAACTTTCCGGATCTGGAACTGCCCACGGTAGTCGTCACCGCCGCCTTGCCCGGCGCATCGCCCACCCAACTCGAAACCGAGGTGGTGCGCAAGATCGAGAACTCGATCGCCTCGGTGCAGGGCCTCAAGCACATCTACGCCAAGATCCAGGACGGTACAGCCACCGTGACGGCCGAGTTCCGTCTGGAAAAGGGCACGCAGGAGGCACTGGACGAGGTGCGCGACGCCGTCAATCGCGTCCGCTCGGAGCTGCCGGGTGACTTGCGCGACCCGCAGATCAGCAAGTTGAATCTGGCCGGCGCGCCGATCCTGAGCTATTCGATCGCCAGCGCGCAGATGGACGATGAGGCCCTGAGCTGGTTCGTGGACAACGAGGTCAGCAAGGCCCTGCTGGGTGTGCGTGGTGTGGGCAGTGTGGCCCGAGTGGGTGGCGTGACGCGCGAGGTGCAGGTGGCCCTGGATCCGGCGCGCATGCTGTCGCTGGGTGTGACAGCATCGGACATCTCGCGCCGCTTGCGCGCAGTTCAGCAGGAGTCGTCGGGTGGCCGCGCCGAGTGGGCCGGTGCCGAGCAGGCGGTTCGTACGGTGGCCACGGTGCAGTCGGCTGAACAGTTGGCCGCGCTGGATATTCCCCTCCCGGATGGACGCCGGGTGGCCTTGTCCCAAGTGGCCACGATCCGGGACACGGTGGCCGAGCAGCGAAGCGCTGCGCTGCTCAACGGCCAGCCGGTGGTGGGCTTTGAGGTGACGCGCAGCCGAGGCGCCTCGGAAGTGGAGGTTCGCTCGGGCGTACAGGCCGCGCTGGACAAGGTCAAGGAGCGACACACCGACGTGAAGATCGATGAGGTCTTCAACTTCGTGGATCCGGTGCAGGAGAACTACGACGGCTCGCTCACCCTTCTGTATGAAGGCGCCATCCTGGCGGTGATCGTCGTGTGGTTCTTCCTGCGCGACTGGCGCGCCACCTTCGTGGCAGCCACCGCGCTGCCCTTGAGCGTGATCCCGGCCTTCATCGGCATGTGGGCCTTGGGTTTCTCCATCAACGTGGTGACCCTGTTGAGCCTGTCGCTCGTGGTGGGCATTCTGGTGGATGACGCCATCGTCGAGATCGAAAACATCATCCGCCATCTGCGCATGGGCAAGAGCCCCTACCAGGCCGCCATGGAGGCGGCCGATGAGATCGGCTTGGCCGTGATCGCCACGACCTTCACGCTGATTGCGGTGTTCCTGCCCACGGCCTTCATGGCCGGCATCGCGGGCAAGTTCTTCAAGCAATTCGGTTGGACCGCAGCGCTTGCGGTGTTCGCTTCATTGGTGGTGGCGCGCGTGCTCACGCCGATGATGTCGGCCTACCTGCTCAAGCCCATCGTCACCCAGGGTGAGCCGCCGGACGGCCCCATCATGAGCCGCTACATGAAGGCTGCGGCGTGGTGCGTGAAGCACCGCTGGATCACATCCTTCGGCGCCGGCGCCTTCTTCGTGGGCTCGATCGCGCTCATTCCGCTGCTGCCCACCGGGTTCATCCCGGCCGATGACTTCGGTCAGTCGCAGGTCACGATCGAGCTGCCTCCCGGCAGCACCTTCAGCGATACCAAGACGGCAGCCGAGCAGGCGCGCCTGCTGCTGAA
>JBEAWD010000048.1:0-5096 GCA_041160585.1 Pseudomonadota bacterium
GTTCAGCCAGCCGCACCCCACGGGTGAGCGCTGGCCGCTGGAGCGTGTGGAGCTGTTGATGCCCTGCCAGCCCCGCACCATGGTGGGCCTGTGGAACAACTTCCAGGCCTTGGCCGACAAGAACGGTTGGACTGCACCGCCCGAGCCGCTGTACTTCATCAAGGCGCCCGGCAGCTTGGCTGGCCCCGGCAGCACCACACCCGCTGCCGATGAGGCGGTGGGCCGTGTGGCCTACGAAGGCGAGCTGGCCATCGTGATCGGACGCTCTGCCCATCGGATCAGCGCAGAAGAAGCGGCTGAGCACATTGCCGGCTACACCTGCGCCAACGACATCACGGCCATCGAACTCCTCAACCGTGACGCCACCTTCGCCCAATGGACGCGTGCCAAAGGATTGCCGGGCTTTGGCGTGTTCGGGCCTGTCATCGAGACCGACTTCGATCTCTCACAGGCCACGCTGCGCACCCGCGTGGGTGGGCGTGAGCGCCAGAACTATGCGCTGTCGGACATGATCATGAAGCCGGCCGAGCTGGTCAGCCGAATCTCGCAAGACCTGGTGCTGCAGGCTGGCGATCTCATCCTGTGTGGCACGTCCGTGGGCGTTCTGCCCATGAAGCCGGGCAGCGAGGTCGAGGTGGAGATCGATGGCATCGGCGTGTTGAAGCACCGCTACGGCTGAGCGCGCTCGGATGCGGGGAAGGGCGCCAGCTTGGCCGTGGGCCTCAGGCTTCAGTCCTTGATGCCTTCAGGCCTTCAAGGCTGGCGCATTCAGCAAGGCCTGGATGTCGGCATCGGTGGTGTAGCCCTGAACCGAGATCCGCACGAAGGAGCGCCCGGCATACCGGGTAACCGGCACCTCGATGCGACTGTGTTGGAACAGCTCTCGCTGCAGTGCCTCACCGTCCTGGTGGGGAACCGGGATGGCGGCCATCTGCCCCAGATCGGCGTCGGCTGCCACGGCGTCCAGCCCCCATCGCGCCCTCAGGGCATGCATCGCGGCCACCGCCCGTGCGTGGCAGCGCGCGCGCACCGCTGGCCAATCGTGCCGCTGCTGAAACGCGATGGCCGCCGGCAGGGCCAACCAGGCTGAGAGGTCTCTCGTGCCCTGCCATTGCAGGCGCCGCTGCAGGGTGCCCGCGCCGGTGTAGGCATCCAGGCCGCTGCGCCCGCCCGTCCCTTCAGCCACATAGCCCCAACTCACCACGGGGGCCTGCAGCATCGCGTGGTGTTCGCGCCGCGCATGCAGGAAGGCTGAGCCCTTGGGGCCGCACATCCACTTGTGTCCGTTGCCGGTATAGAAATCGGCGCCCAGAGCCTCCAGATTCAACTCCAGTTGCCCCGGCGCATGCGCCCCATCGATGAGGGTCGGGATGCCGCGCTCGCGCGCGGCGGCGCACACGGCCTGTATCGGAAAGATCAGCGCCGTGGCGGACGTGAGGTGGCTCAAGAAGATGAGCTTGGTGCGTGGCGTGACGGCCGCCATGAGGCGATCGGCAAACTCGGCCGAAGAAAAGGGCAGGGGAATCTCCACCCTTCGATAGATCGCACCCGTGCGCTCGCTCACCCAGCGCCAGGTCGCGTCGCAAGCGCCGTACTCGTGGTCGGTGGTCAGCACCTCGTCGCCGGCTTGAAGGTTCAGTGAACGCGCCACGGTGTTCACCCCGGTGGTGGCGTTGGGCACGAAGGCCAGATCATCCGCATCCGCGCCCAGGTAGGCAGCCAAGTGCGCACGGGCCGATGCCAGCAGTTCACCGGATCGGCGCCCCAGAAACTCCACGGGGTTGGCTTCCATCTCGGCTTGCCAGCACTGCTGCTCCTGCAGCACTTCGCGCGGGGTGGCGCCGAAGGAGCCGTGATTGAGGAAAACGACGGAGGGGTCGAGCAGGAAGTGTTCGCGCATCGGTTGCTTGACGCTGCCCAAGGGCCAGGCGCTCAGCCCTTGCCGCGTGAGTCCTTTAGACCGGTGATCCGGTTGAACACCACGCTCCCGGGCGCATGGTCCAAGCGATCGGTCACGAAGTAGCCGTGACGTTCGAACTGGAAACGGTCGCCTGGCGCCACGACGGTCAGCGAAGGCTCGACGAAGCCCTGCACGACCTGGCGGCTGTTCGGGTTGAGCACATCCTTGGGGTCGCGCCCGCCCGCATCGGGCTGTTCCTCGGTGAAGAGCCGGTTGAACAGGCGCAGCTCAGCCGGCACGGCCTCATCACAGCCGACCCAAGTCACCACCCCCTTGACCTTCACGCTGTCGGCGCCGGGCGTGCCGCTCTTGGTGTCCGGGATCAGCCGCGCCAGCACCTGCGCCACGCGGCCCGAGGCATCGCGTTCATAGCCGCTGCACTCCACCACATAGCCGTACTTCAGGCGCACCTTGTTGCCCGGCGTTTCAAGCCCCAGCGCATCGGCGTGCGGCGGGAACAGGCGGAAGTAGCCCTTGGGTGGCTCCACCTCGAAGTCCTCGCGCTCGATCCACACCTCAGGGCCCAGCTTCATGCCGCGCTGGCCCAGCTCCGGCCGCTGAGGGTGGGCGGGCGCGTGGCAGGCCTCGCGGTGCGCGGCATCGCCAAACACCTCGGCCCAGTTCGTGATCACGAGCTTGAGCGGATCGAGCACCGCCATCGCCCGCGGGGCCTGGCCTTCCAGGTCGTCGCGAAGGGCAATGTCCAGCACCTCATAGTCCAGCCACGCGGTGGTCTTGCTGGCACCGCTGTCGTCGGCCATCTTGCGAATGGAGGCCGGCGTGTAGCCACGCCGACGCAGGCCGGCCAGGGTGGGCATGCGCGGGTCGTCCCAGCCGCTGACGATCTTCTCGTCCACCAGCTGCTTGAGCTTGCGCTTGCTGGTGACCACATAGCTCAGGTTCAAGCGGCCGAACTCGTGCTGGTGTGGCAGCTTCAGGATGTTGGGCTCACGGCTATCCAACGCATGCGCCAGCAGCGGCGCGAACTGTTCGGTGTTCGCCAGCAGCAGTTCAAAGAAGGCGCCTAGGTCTTGCAGTACCTGATCGGGCTGGTGTTCCCAGCGCTCGAACATGGCCCGCATCCGGCCCTCTTGCGGACTCGCAAAGAGCTTGTCGCGGCGGTTGTGGCACGCCAGGGCAAAGGCCTTGCCGCCCTCGACGCCCTGGGCGCGGATCTGCTCCACCAGGGCCTTTGCCCGGGCGAACTGCGGCGTCCGCAGGATGGGTGCGATGCGCTCCAGCGTCCAATCGTAGAAGGGGCGCTGGTCCTCGAACTCCAGCGTGCAGATCGAATGGGTGATGTTTTCCAGCGCATCCTCGATCGGGTGCGCAAAGGTGTACATGGGGTAGATGCACCAGCGGTTGCCGGTGTGGTGGTGGGTGGCGTGCTTGATTCGGTAGATGGCCGGGTCGCGCAGATTGATGTTGGGCGAGGCCATGTCGATCTTGGCGCGCAGCACCATGGCGCCATCGGGGTGCTGGCCATCGCGCATCTCTCGAAAGCGAGCGAGGTTCTCTTCGGGCGTGCGCGCCCGATAGGGGCTGTCGGTGCCCGGTGTCGTGAAGTCGCCTCGGTTGGCCTTCATCTGCTCGGGCGTCTGCTCGTCCACATAGGCATGCCCGGTGGTGATCAGGTACTCGGCCGCCTGGTACATGAAGTCAAAGTAGGAACTCGCGTAGAACAGGTGCGATGTCTTGCTACCGTTGAGTTCGGTCTCCCAAGACCACCCCAGCCACTTCACCATCTCGACGATGGCGTCCACGTACTCCTGCTCTTCCTTCTCGGGGTTGGTGTCGTCGAAACGCAGGTGGCACACGCCGCCAAAGTCGCGCGCCAGGCCGAAGTTCAGGCAGATGCTCTTGGCATGTCCGATGTGCAGGTAGCCATTGGGCTCGGGGGGAAAGCGGGTGCGGATGCGGGCCGCATCCAGCGGCCCTGCGGCGTGGTGGGTGCCGTCACCCGGCGTGCCGGCGAAATGCTGACCGGCGTAGGTGCCCAGCTGGAGGTCGCGCTCGATGATGGCGCGCAGGAAATTCGAGGGCTTGGGGGCTTCGGTCTTGGGGTTGGCAGGCATCCGACGATTCTATCGAGGGGCATGCCCCGGGCCTTGAGCCCGGGCACCTCACGACAGCGGGCTCAGCGCCGTTTCCCGCCACCCAGGATAGAGCCCAGAACCCCGCGCACGATCTCGCGGCCCACGGCAGAGCCCACACTCCGCATGGCGCTGCGCGCTGCGGTTTGAGCCAAGCCTTCACGACGCCCGCCGCGCGGCCCGGTTTGACCGAACAGCAGATCGGACAGGCCACCCAACAGGCTACCGGACTCGGCCGAAGGGCTTGCATCGCCACCGGCTCCGCCCGAGGCTCGGCCCCCACGCCCACCCTGGGTTTGCGCCGTCTCGGCGCCAGCCACCGCACGGCCGCGCAGCTTTTCGTAGGCCGACTCGCGGTCGACGGCCTGCTCGTACACGCCGGCCACCAGCGAGCCCTGCAGCAGGGCTTGCCGTTGCTCAGGGCTGATCGGCCCGATCTGCCCGGCCGGCGGCAGCACGTACACCCGCTCGGTCACACTGGGCCGCGCCTTCTCATCCAACAGGCTCACCAGGGCCTCGCCCACGCCCAGTTCGGTGATGACCGCTTCCAGGTTCAGCGCCGGGTTGGGCCGCATCGTGGTGGCCGCCGATTTCACCGCCTTCTGGTCACGCGGGCTGAAGGCCCGCAGGGCATGCTGTACACGGTTGCCCAATTGGCCGAGAACCGTCTCGGGGATATCCAGCGGGTTCTGCGTCACGAAGTACACGCCCACGCCCTTGGATCGCACCAGGCGCACCACCAGTTCGATGCGCTCGATCAGCGCCGACGGCGCATCTTTGAACAGCAGGTGCGCCTCATCGAAGAAGAAGACGAGCTTGGGCTTTTCGAGGTCGCCCACCTCGGGTAGCGTCTCGAAGAGCTCAGACAGCATCCACAGCAGGAAGGTGCCGTACAGCCGCGGCGCGGCCATCAGCTTTTCGGCCGCCAGGATGTTGACCACGCCCTGGCCCTGAACCGTCTGCATCAGGTCATGGATGTCGAGCATGGGCTCGCCGAAGAATCGGTCGCCGCCTTGCTGTTCCACGACCAGCAGCCCGCGCTG
>JBEAWD010000125.1:0-4987 GCA_041160585.1 Pseudomonadota bacterium
CCGCCGGCGTCACGGCCACGGCCGTGGCGGCGCGGGCGCAGGCCTGCCGCTCCGCCGCCGTGAACGGCTGCGCGGGCGCGCCGGCGTCCGGGGCCGGCAGCTGCAGCAGCGCCTCGAACGAAGAGTCGGCCACCGGCGCGACGCCCACGCGCACCAGGAAGCGGTCGTGGAAGGCCTGCAGCGCCTCGTCGACCGGCACCTCGTTGCTGGCGGCCACGACGCTGACCAGGGGCGCCGGCTGGCGCCCGCTGCCGTTGTCGAACTCGCGCTCGTTCAGCAGCGTCAGCAGCGCGTTCAGGATGGCCGAGCTGGCCTTGAAGACCTCGTCGAGGAAGGCGATCCCGGCCGTGGGCAGGAAGCCGGCCACCAGCCGCTCGTAGCGGTCGTCCTCGAGCGCCTTCAGCGACAGCGGGCCGAACAGCTCCTCCGGCGTCGAGAAGCGGGTCAGCAGCCGCTCGAAGTACGGGGCGTCGGCGAAGCAGCGGTGCAGCCGCCGGGCCAGCTCGCTCTTGGCGGTGCCCGGCGGGCCGATGAACAGCGTGTGCTCGCCGGCCAGCGCCGCAAGCAGCAGCAGCCGCACGGCCGTCTCGCGCTCGAGCAGCCCGCAGGCGAGGTGGTCGAGCGCGCGCTGCAGTCGGTCGGGGCTGGGCAGGGGCAGGGTCACGCGAACGTCCTCGAGGCCGCGCGCTGCGGCGCGCCGATCAGCCGATCCCCCCGCGCCGCGCGTTGCCGCATCTGCACGGGGCACGGCACGGCGCGTCCGCGCACGAAGTCCAGCATCTCCGGGTCAACCCTAGGTGGTCGGCACCCCCGGGTCCACCGATGATCGCATGTGCTCCGGCTTGCATATGTGAGGGCCGGCGCGGCTCGACACCCGCATCCCCCGGAAAGGCTGCCATGCAGAAGACGCTCCACATCAATCCCGACAAGTGCACCGGATGCCTCCAGTGCGAGATGGCCTGCTCGTTCGAGAACTATGGCACGTTCGCGACGGCGCGCTCGCGCATCAAGGTCTTCGACTTCCACGCGACGGGGCGCAAGGTGCCGTACACCTGCACGCAGTGCGACGAGGCCTGGTGCCTGCACGCCTGCCCGGTCGAGGCCATCACGGTGGACAAGGCCACTGGCGCCAAGGTCGTCAACGAGTCCACTTGCGTGGGTTGCAAGGTCTGCACCATCTCTTGCCCCTTCGGCACCATCAACTACGTGCAGGAAACCGGCAAGGTTCAAAAGTGCGACCTGTGCGGTGGCGACCCCGCCTGCGCAACAGCTTGCCCCACCGGCGCCATCACCTACGTCGACGCGAACTGGACCGGCCTGAACAAGATGCAGGCCTGGGCGGACAAGCTGGGTAACCAGCCCGCCGCCTGATCCGCCGATCCACCGCCAAATTTCCCTTAGGAGTCAACTATGAGCTGGGCAGGAAAAATCCTCCGAGTCAACCTTGCGGCCGGAACGTGCAAGTCCGAACCGCTGAACATGACCTGGGCCAAGCAGTACCTGGGCTCTCGCGGTCTGGCCACCAAGTACATCGTTGAAGAAGTCGACCCTAAGGTCGACCCGCTGTCCGCCGACAACAAGATCATCTGGGCCACGGGCCCGCTCACGGGCACCATGGCCTCTACCGGCGGCCGCTACACCGTGGTCACCAAGGGCCCGCTGACCGGCGCCATCGCCTGCTCCAACTCCGGCGGCTATTGGGGGGCTGAGCTCAAGATGGCCGGCTACGACATGGTCATCTTCGAGGGCAAGTCTCCCAAGCCCGTCTACCTCTTCATCGAGGACGACCACGTCGAGCTCAAGGACGCGGGCCACCTGTGGGGCACCAGCACCTGGAACACCGAAGAAGTCATCAAGAAGCAGCACCAGGACCCGCTGATCCGCGTGTCGTCGATCGGCCTGGCCGGTGAGAACCAGGTGCTGTATGCAGCTGTCGTGAATGACCTGCACCGCGCGGCCGGCCGCTCGGGCGTGGGCGCCGTGATGGGCAGCAAGAACCTCAAGGCCATTGCCGTGCGCGGCACCAAGGGCGTGGGCAACATCGCCGACCCCAAGGCCTTCATGCAGGTCACCTTCGAAAAGAAGAAGATCCTGGCCGACAACGCCGTCACCGGTCAGGGCTTGCCCACCTATGGCACCCAGGTGCTGATGAACGTGATCAACGAGGTCGGCGCACTGCCCACCCGTAACCACCGCGACAGCCAGTTTGAAGGCGCCAAGGACATCTCGGCCGAAGCCATGGCCACGCCGCGCAAGAGCGACGGCAAGGCACAGCTGGTCACCAACCAGGCCTGCTTCGGTTGCACGATCGCGTGCGGTCGCATCTCCAAGATCGACCAGACCCACTTCAGTGTGGAAAACAAGCCGCAGTACTGGGGCGCCACGGGCGGCCTGGAATACGAAGCAGCCTGGGCCCTGGGCGCGGCCAATGGCGTGAACGACCTGGAAGCCCTGCAGTACGCCAACACCATCTGCAACGAGCAGGGCATGGACCCCATCTCGTTTGGCGCCACCATTGGCGCAGTGATGGAGCTCTACGAGATGGGCGTGCTCACCAAGGAGCAGATCGGCATCGAGGCCCCCTTCGGCTCGGCACGAGCCCTGTGCGAACTGGTGGACATGACCGCTACCGGCAAAGGCTTCGGCGTGGAAATCGGCCAGGGCTCCAAGCGCCTTTGCGCCAAGTACGGTCATCCTGAACTGTCCATGAGCGTCAAGGGCCAGGAATTCCCCGCCTACGACGCCCGGGGCATCCAGGGCATGGGCCTGACCTACGCCACTTCCAACCGTGGTGCCTGCCATCTGCGCAGCTACACCGTGGCTTCCGAAATCCTGGGCATCCCGGTCAAGACCGACCCGCTGGAGCACGAAGGCAAGGCCGAACTCGTCATGGCCTTCCAGGACGCCACGGCCGCCTTCGATTCCGCTGGTATCTGCATCTTCACCAGCTTCGCCTGGGGTTTGGCCGACGTGGCGCCGCAGGTGGCCGCGGCCTGCGGCCCTGAGTTCACGCTCGAGAACATGGCCCTGATCGGTGAGCGCATCTGGAACATGGAGCGAGACTTCAACAACCGAGCCGGCTTCACCGCCGCCGACGACACGCTGCCCAAGCGGCTGTTGACCGAAGGCGCCAAGACCGGACCGGCCAAGGGCCTGCCCTCCAAGCTACCCGAGATGCTGCCCAAGTACTACGCCGCGCGCGGCTGGAACCCCGACGGCACCATCAAGCCGGAAACCCGGGCCAAATTGGGCCTGTGATGGTCTTGGGCTGAAGCCTTGACCGTCATCCACTGTTTCTGATCCGACAAAGGCGGTCCTGTACCGCCTTTGTCCTTGTTGGAGTACCCCCATGAAGCACGTGATCCTGGGTGCCGGCCCTGCCGGCGTCATCGCCGCTGAAACCATCCGCAAGCATGCACCACACGACAGCATCACCCTGGTCGGTGACGAGCCCGAGGCGCCGTACTCGCGCATGGCCATTCCCTACCTGTTGATCGGCAACATCCCAGAAGCCGGCACCCACCTGCGCCACACGGCCGATCATTTCGCCAAGCACCGCATCGACGTGGTGCGTGGCGTGCGAGCCCAGTCGATCAACACGCAGGCGCAAACCGTCAAGCTCAGCGACGGCCGCGTGCTGCCCTACGACAAGCTGCTCGTGGCCACCGGATCGCGCCCGGCGTCACCGCCCATCACCGGCATCAACAGCCCCGGCGTGCACAGCTGCTGGACCCTGGCCGATGCACGGGCCATCATGGAGCGTGCCAAGCCCGGCGCCAAGGTGGTGCAGATGGGTGCGGGCTTCATCGGCTGCATCATCATGGAAGCGCTGGCCATGCGCGGCGTGCAGCTCAGCGTCGTGGAGATGGGCGACCGGATGGTGCCGCGCATGATGGGCCCCACGGCCGGCGGCATGATCAAGGACTGGTGCGAGCGCAAGGGTGTGAAGGTCTACACGGGTGCCCGCGTCGAGTCCATCGGCGCGGCTGGGGCCGCTGCCGGTAACGCGCACCCCGCCACCACGGCGTCGCCCGCTGCCACCAGCGAACCGAGCTTCTTCGGACGCTTGGCGGCCTTGTTGGGTTTCGGCGATGGTGCATCGAACACTGGTACCGCTTCGGGTGGTGCATCCACCCCCGGCGGCGCCGGCCTCATGGTGCGCCTGTCCACTGGCCAAACGCTGGAGGCCGATCTCGTCATCAGCGCCACCGGCGTGAAGCCCAATGTCGACTTCCTGCAGGGCAGCGGGGTCACCATCAACACCGGCATCGTCACCGATGCG
This sequence comes from Pseudomonadota bacterium, assembly GCA_041160585.1. GTDB lineage: Bacteria > Pseudomonadota > Gammaproteobacteria > Burkholderiales > Burkholderiaceae_C > RFTU01. The sequence goes on from JBEAWD010000125.1 coordinate 4,283, forward strand.
CGCATGGCCACCAACATTCCGGGCATCTACGCCGCGGGTGATTGCGCCGAAGCCTTCGATTCGCCCTCGGGCACCCATGTGGTGAGCGCCATCCAGCCCAATGCGGCCGATGAAGCGCGAATCGCTGCGCTGAACATGGTGGGCCAGGCAGCCACCCTGCAGCGCGTGCCGCAGATCAACGTGCTGGACACGCTGGGGCTCATCTCGGCCAGCTTCGGCCAGTGGCAGGGTGTACCAGGCGGTGAGCACGTGGAACTCACCGACCGTCAGGCCGACCGCCACCTCAGCCTGCAGTTCAGTGGAGACCGCCTCGTGGGCTGCAACAGCATCGGCTGGACCGAGCATGTGGGCGTGATGCGTGGCCTGGTGGAGGGTGGTGTGAGCCTTGGACCCTGGAAGGAGAGCCTGCTCAAGGACCCGACCAAGCTGATGGAGGCCTACCTCGACCGGGCGCAGGGTGCTTCCACCCATGCCTTGCTCAAGGCCTGATCGGTCACTCGGCCGTACCATCGGCGCATGAAGATCACGTTCAAGCTTTACGCGTCGCTGGCCCAACACCTGCCGCCCGAGGCGGCGGGTGGCAACGAAGTACGCCTGGAAGTGGCGCCGGAGTCGACGATCGCCGACATCATTGCGCCATTCAACCTGCCGATGAAGCTGGTGCACCTGGTGTTGATCAACGGTGTGTATGTGGCACCCGAGGAT
>JBEAWD010000149.1:0-14148 GCA_041160585.1 Pseudomonadota bacterium
AGTTTCGCTCATTGAATTGAAGTGAACTTCACTTCATGAGCATCCAAGCACCACCACCAAAGGCAACACCCAGACGCCCACACTTATCGGCTGTCAATTGTTAAAGAACATCGCCAACAACTCCCAGTGCACCCACACCCAGTGCCTTCGCACCTAGCGCCTTCGCACCCGAGCCCTTCCTTAGAAGAACCCCGTCATCAGCAGAGCCTGCGATTGTGACACGTTTTTTTGCTCGTCGTCAACCCCCGGAAAATTCCAAGGGTTTTTACTGAGCAGCCGTCACAAGCGGAGCCCGCCAGTATAGCCCCATTTGAAGACGTGGCGCAAGCCCCGCAAGCTCGCCCCACAGGCGGCCTCAGCCCACCATGGCGGCTCTCAACGGGATCCGCTCTCAACGTGAGGCGCGAAAGGCCTTGGCAGCAGCCAACTCCGGCTGCTCGGCAGCCAGCACGGCCTGCAGGTGCTGCACAAGGTGGCGGGTATCGGCCCGCAAGATGCGCTGCTTGACCTCGGCGATGCGCGAGGGGTGCATGGAAAAGCTGCGAAGCCCCATGGCCAGCAGGATCTCGGTGAACACGGGATCGCCCGCCATTTCGCCACACACGCTCACCGACTTGCCCATTCGACGTCCGCAATCGATGGTGGCGGCAACGAGCTGCAGCACGGCGGGGTGCCAGGGGTCGTACAGATGGGCCACCTGTTCGTCGGCTCGATCGATGGCCAGGGTGTATTGAATGAGGTCGTTCGTCCCAATCGACAGGAAGTCGAAGTGCGGCGCGAACAGCGGGATCATGATCGCCGTGGCGGGGATCTCCACCATGGCACCCACCTCGGCGTCGGTGAAGGGGATGCCCTCATCCGTCAATTGCCGCTTGGCCAGGGCGATCTGTGCCAGCGTCTGCCGAACCTCATTGAGCTGCCCCACCATCGGCACGAGGATTCGCACCTTGCCGTAGGCACTGGCGCGAAGGATCGCACGCAGCTGCTGCAGAAACATTTCCGGCTCGGACAAGCTCCACCGGATGGCGCGCAGACCCAGGGCTGGGTTGAGCACATGCTCGTGGCGCAGCTCCTGGATGCTCATGCGGTCCAGCGGCTTGTCGGCACCCACGTCCACCGTGCGGATGGTCATGGGCAATCCCTGCATGTGCTCAACCGCGCTTCGATAGCACTCGAACTGCTCGTCTTCCGACGGCAGGTGTCCATCACGGTTCATGAAGAGGAACTCGGTGCGGAAAAGGCCCACCCCCACCGCGCCGGCCTCGGTGGCCACCTGCGCATCGCGAGGCATCTCAATGTTGGCCTGCAGTTCCACGCGCTCACCATCCAAGGTAACGGCAGGGGTGTGGCGCAGGCGGTGCAACCGCGCGCGCTCGAGTTCACTTTGCCGTTGGCGGAACCGGTACTCCTCGAGCACGATGGGCGGCGGGTTGATGATGACCACGCCGGCATCACCGTCGATCACGACCCAATCGTCCTGGCGGATCAGCCGGCTGGCCTCACGGGCCCCCACGACGGCTGGAATATCCATGCTGCGCGCCACGATGGCGGTGTGCGATGTCTTCCCACCAACATCGGTGACGAAGCCGGCGAACACACTGCGCTTGAACTGCAGCATGTCGGCCGGCGCGATGTCATTGGCGACCAGAATCAGCGGCTCTTCGCCACCGAAATCGTGTTGAACGGTCTGCCCGAAGGCAGCCGCATCACCAACGGCTGAGCGCTGCAGCGAGCGCAGCAGACGCTCCACCACCTGTTCGATGTCGGCCTTGCGTTCCCGCAGGTACTCATCCTCCATCTCATCGAATTGACGGGACAGGACTTCGAGCTGCGCCGACAAGGCCCACTCGGCGTTGTAGTGCCGCTCGCGCACCCACTGCATGGTGGCCGACATCATGGTTTCGTCGTGCAGCAGCATCAGGTGCACATCCAGCAGCGCATTGAGTTCCCCTGGCGCATCGGCGGGCATGTCGCGCTGCAGGTTCTGCAGTTCGCCAGCCACTTCATCGCGCGCCGTGCGCAAGCGATCCAACTCGGCCTCGACTTGGGAACCGTCCACGAAGTAGTGGGCCACGTCCATCCGGCTGGAGGCGATCAGCACCGCACGGCCGATGGCCACACCCTTGGAAACCGCCAACCCGAAGACTTGGATGCTCATGGCCGGCTCCGCACTGCGCCTACTGGCCTTCGCCGAACTTGTCGTTGATCAGTGCGAGCAGGGCATCCATGGCCTGCTGCTCGTCAGCCCCCTCGCACTCGATCTCGATTTCGGCGCCCAGCCCCGCGGCCAGCATCATCACGCCCATGATGCTCTTGGCGTTGATGCGCCGACCGTTGCGGCTAAGGTGCACCGCACTGACGAAGGACCCGGCCAGCTTGGTCAGCTTGGCCGAGGCTCGCGCATGCAGCCCCAACTGGTTACTGATCGTGACGGAGGTCTTGACCATGGGAAGCTCGAAACTCCTGGTATTGCGGGGCCCTGCCCTCCACCGGCATCACGCCCTGCGTGGCGCCGCTGACCGCGCGCTCGGCCAATCGCTCGGCCCCTTCCTGCGCATAGCACAGCACACGCCACAGCATGGGAACGTTCACGCCCGTGACCACGCGGATGCGCCGCCGGTCGGTGAGGCGTTGCGCCACATTGCAGGGCGTGGCCCCGAAGACATCGGTGAGCACCAAAACCTCGGGCTGTGGCATCTGCGCCAGCAGCGCACGCGCTTGTTCCTCGATCTCCAGCGGCGGCATGCCCGGCTGCACATCCAGTGCGCTCAAGCGTGCAGCGCAATCCGGATAGACGTGCTCGGCCACGCTGCGCAGGGCCGAAGCCAAGGGCGCATGGGCAATCAGGAGCACAGCGGTGTCGTTCATCCGGATGGTGTGTGGGTCATGGCGTTCAGGCCACGCCCGAACCCTACTATTCTGCCCCTTCCGGCTGCGCGGCCTGTCGGGTCTGGCTCACCTTCGAGGAACCCCACCAGACGAACCAGAGGTAACAAAGGCCGCACCCGGTGGCCAGGACGGCGAACGCCCCTTGGAAGGCCTGCACCCGTGTCCAGCCCTGCGACGCCAACGCATCGATGATCAGCCCCAGCCCCCACTGCGCGCAGAAGACCCCCAGGAAGATGATCAGGTTGAAGGCCGACAAGGCACGCCCGACGAGGTGCGCGGGGAAAGCCTGCCCCACCGCAGGCTGCGACAGCGACAGCAGCACGCAGGACACGCACCACACAGACATCATGGCCGGGCCCGCGGCTGGGCCCATTGCCACCACCGCGAACAACAGGGCTGAGCTGAGGGGACTGGCCCACCGGATCAGGCGCTCGGCACCCCAACCGCGCGAGGCCAGCCGAGGCACCAACGCCCCCAGGCTGGCGAAGGACACCAACATGGCCAGGTTGACCATGAACAGACCGCGTGCGCTGCCGCCCGCATCCAGGCCGGTGACCTGGCTGAACCAGGGGCCCGCCCACAGGGCCTGCACCGCGATCAGGCCCCCGTAGTGCCAGAAGCCCATGGGGGCCATGCGCACGAAGGTGGGGTGGCGAAAGATGTGACCGTAGCCGGTGCCTTGCGCAGCGACAGCCCTTTCCGCAGGAGTCGCGGCCTCGCTGGCAGGCTTGGCCCCGCCCGGCCTTGACCGATCGGGTGGCACCACGAACCAGATGAAGGCAGCGCAGGCGGCGATGCCCGCAGCCGACAACCAGAACAGACCTCGCCAACCCACCAGGGGCAGCAGGGCATGCACCGGCACGGTGGACATGAGCATGCCGAGAGATCCCGTCATCAGCATCCATGAGGAGGCGCGCAGTTGCATCTCGGGGCTGTAAGCGTGCCGGAAAGCGGTGAGGGCCGCCATGAGGCCGGCCGACAGACCCACCCCCATCAAGGCACGCGCCAGCAGCAGGCCCACAAAGCTCTGCGCCATCGCGAACGCGCCGCAGGCGAGCACCGCCACCGCCATCATGAAGACGAGCACCCGTTTGGGACCGATGCGGTCCAGGGCTGATCCCAAGGGCAACTGCGTGCTGGCAAATCCGGCAAAGAACACGCCGGCCAACAAGCCAAGATCGGCCGCACTCAGGCCCAACTCACTGCTGAACTGAGGGGCCAAGGTGGCCGTCACGGCCCTCAACAGGGCCGAGAAGAAGTAGCCGAAGGCAAAAGCCAGGAACAGCAGCACGGGGCGCTTCATGGCGTGACCTTCAGTTGCCCGAAGAAGCCCTCAAGGGCGGCCTCTCCCAGCCGCTCCCCGTGCACGCTCAACTGCGCCAGGCCCTGCGGGGTGACCAGGAAGAGGGCCTGAGTGGCCACGGGCGCAGCACCGTGTGTGGGCCTCAGGTGTCGCGCCCATTGCGCGTGGCCCAGGCTGTCGGGCAGGCGAACACCGGCCGGCGGGCCTTGATCGCCCTGTGCCGGCCCCCACCGCCCATGGGCGTCGCGCGCAAGGTCACCCAACAGGGCCTGCCGGTCGGGTGCGCTGGGCTGTGTTGCCGATGGCCCATGGGGCCGGTTCAGCACCATGGCCGCAAATGTCATCCCGCCGGCCTCACAGGCCGTCAGGCTCGCCGACCAGGGCAGGCCCGCCGCGTCCACCGACCGCGCCTGGAACTGCGGCTTGCAGGGGAACAGCAGGATCAGGCCCGACTCGGCAAGCCTGACCTCGCGCCAGTCCAAAGCAGGCGTGCAGCCCGTCACCAAGGTCGACGCCAACAGGGTGATCAGGAAGGCCGATCGCATCGAGATGCCCTTGGGGCTGAAGTCCAGCCGGGGAAACCGCAGGGGCTTGCGCATGGTGGGATTATGGCGATCGCGCCCCCCACCCGATAATCGGCCCATGGAAGATGCTTTGATGGCCCCCTCTCGACGCCAGTGGCTGCTGCGAAGCGCGGCACTGGGCATCGGTGCCGCCGCTGGCGGAGCCGGCATGCTGGTCGGCTGCTCAAGCCGAGACTCGGCGCCCGATGCCGCCTTTGTCCGACTGGACGGCAGCGGCGCGCGCATCAGCGAACTGCGCGGCAAGGTGCTGCTCGTGAACTTCTGGGCCACCAGTTGTGCCACCTGCGTGGCTGAGATGCCGGGCCTGATCGACACGCACCGACGCTTCAACGCCCGGGGGTACGAAACCCTGGCGGTGGCCATGAGCTACGACCCGCCGGCCTATGTGTCGAACTTCGCGCAGCGCCGCGAATTGCCCTTTTGGGTAGCCATCGACAACACAGGCGCCATCGCCAAGGCCTTTGGCGACATTCGACTGACCCCCACCACCTTCCTGATCGACAAGCGAGGAAGGATCGTCAAGCGCTATGTGGGCGCGCCTGATTTCACCGCGCTCAACGCCCTCGTGAACGATCTGCTCGCGGAAAGCTGAGCTCAGGCCACGCCGGCCGCGTGGGCCTGCTGGTCGGCATGGTAAGAGCTTCGCACCATCGCACCAACGGCCGCATGGCTGAAGCCCATCTCGTAGGCCGCCTCTTCAAAACGCTTGAAGACATCGGGGTGCACATAGCGGCGCACCGGCAGGTGGTGCCCTGAAGGTGCAAGGTACTGGCCGATGGTGAGCATGTCCACGTCATGCGCACGCAGGTCCTTCATCACCTCCAGGATTTCATCATCCGTTTCGCCCAAGCCAACCATGATCCCGCTCTTGGTGGGCACCTGGGGATGCAGGGCCTTGAACTTCTTGAGCAGGTTCAGGCTGAAGGCGTAGTCGCTGCCGGGCCTGGCCTCCTTGTACAGACGGGGCACGGTTTCCAGGTTGTGGTTCATCACATCGGGCGGTGCCTCCTTGAGGATGCCCAAGGCACGGTCGTCACGGCCCCGGAAATCGGGCACCAGAATCTCGATGCGGGTAGCCGGTGAGCGTTCGCGCGTGCGGCGGATGCACTCGACGAAGTGACCTGCGCCACCGTCGCGCAGGTCGTCGCGGTCCACGCTGGTGATCACCACATAGCTGAGCTTGAGCGCGGCGATCGTCTTGGCCAGGTTCAGCGGCTCGTCCGGGTCCAAGGGGTCGGGGCGCCCGTGGCCCACGTCGCAGAAGGGGCAGCGCCGGGTGCACTTGTCCCCCATGATCATGAAGGTGGCCGTGCCCTTGCCGAAGCACTCGCCGATGTTGGGACAGGAGGCTTCTTCGCAAACGGTGTGCAGCTTGTGCTCGCGCAGGATCTGCTTGATTTCGTAGAAGCGCGTGCTGGGGCTGCCGGCCTTGACGCGGATCCACTCAGGCTTGCGCAGCACCTCGGCCGGCACCACCTTGATCGGGATGCGCGCGGTCTTGGCCTGGGACTTCTGCTTGGCGCTGGCGTCGTACTGCTCGGCACTGACGGCCTCGCGGATGGTGTTGGGCGTGTCGGTACGGCTCATACGCCGATTGTCGCGCGAAGCAGCCCGCGCCGCGGCCCAGCCGCCTTCAGGCTTCGAATTGGTCCTGGATGCGAAAGGCCCAGCGCTGCGCCACCTCGTCCCACGAGGCCGGCACGCCACACCAGGCCATGTCCACCGTTCGTAGCCCCGCATAGCCGCAAGGGTCGATGCGCGTGTAGGGCTCGAGGTCCATGGCCACGTTCAGCGCGGCACCGTGATACGTGCAGTGCCGGCTGACCTTGATGCCCAGCGCCGCGATCTTGCCCAGGCCGCGGAAGGGTTCGCCGGCTGGCTGGGGGCCCGCCAGTGCCGCATGGGAGAAGGGGTCGTCCAGGCGCACATAGATCCCGGGCGCGCCGGCCACGCGGTGGCCGGTGATGCCGAAGTCAGCCAGAACGGCCAGGAGGCTGGCCTCCAGCCGAAAGACGTACTCCTTGACGTAGATGCCCTGCCGGCGAAGGTCGACCAGCGGGTAGGCCACCACCTGCCCGGGGCCGTGGTAGGTGACCTGTCCGCCGCGGTTGCTTTGGATGACGGGAATGTCGCCCGGCGCCAGCACATGTTGCCCACGCCCGGCCAGACCCTGGGTGAACACCGGATCATGTTCCACCACCCACAGCTCATCTTCATCCTCTGGCCCACGCGCATCGGTGTGGGCCTGCATATCGGACATGACCGCAGCGCAGGGCCGTCGGCCCAGGTGTCGCAGGATCATGGCCCGGGCCGTTTCAGAGCACCACCTTGACCATCGGGTGGGTGGACAAGGTGCGGTAGAGCTCGTCAAGCTGCTCACGGCTGGTGGCCGTGATGGTGATGGTCAAGCCCAGATAGTTGCCACTGCTGCTTGGGCGGCGCTCGACCGTGGCGGGATCGAATTGCGGGTCGAATTGACGAGCCACCGCCACGATGGCCTCTTCGAAGCCCACTGCGCGCGCACCCATCACCTTGATGGGAAAGGCGCAGGGGTACTCGATCAGGCTGTCGCGGCCGGGTGGTGTGCTGGCGTTCATCGGGTGCTCACTGGATCCACAGGCGCAGCGAATCCCAGGCGCGGCCCAGCAGACCGGCCTCCGGAACCGCCTCCATCACCACCAGGGGAACCTCGGTCACCGGCACGCCGGCCGTGGTGCTGACCTTGACCGTACCCACGCGCTGGCCTTGCGTCAGGGGCGCCACCAGGGGCTCGGTGCGCTGGAGTTCGGTGCGCAGCTTGTCGGCCTCGCCGCGCGGCACGTTCACCACCACACCGCCCACGGCGCCAAGCCGGGCTTGCTTGGCCGTGCCCTTCCACACCGCCGTGGTCACCAGGGGCTTGTCAGCCTCAAACAGACGCACGGCGTCCCAAGCGGTGTAGCCCCAATTGAGCAGCTTCTGGCTTTCCATGGCGCGCGCTTCACGCGAGGAGGTGCCCATCACCACAGACAGCAGACGCCGCTTGCCGCCGGGGAAATCACGCTGGGCCGAGGCCACCAGGCAATAGCCCGCCGCATCGGTGTAGCCCGTCTTCATCCCATCGACCGTGGGGTCACGGCGCAGCAGCAGGTTGCGGTTGTCCTGCCGAATCTTGTTGAAGGTGTACTCGCGCACCGAGTAATAGCGGTAGAACTCGGGAAAGTCGCGGATCACGCGCGAGGCGATGGTCGCCACATCACGGGCGCTGCTGCGGTGGCCGCCCTCGGTCATGCCGGTGACGTTCTTGAAGCTGGTGTTCTTCAGACCAAAGGCCTGCGCCTGCCGATTCATCATGGCGACGAACCCCTCCACCGAGCCACCCACCGCTTCAGCCAAGGCCACCGAAGCGTCGTTGCCCGATTGAACGATCATGCCGTGCAGCAGCTCATCGACGCTGGGCGTCATGGTGGTATCGATGAACATGAGCGAGGGGTCGCCCTTGCGCTCGCCCCAGGCGCGCTTGCTCACCGGCAGGCGCTGCTCGAGGGTCAGCTTCTTGTCCTTGATCGCCTGAAAGCTGAGGTAAGCCGTCATCAGCTTGGTCAGCGAGGCCGGATCCGAAGGGGTGTCGGCGTCGCGCTCGGCCAGGATTTGGCCGGTGGTCACATCGATGAGGATGTACTGGCGCGCCGCCACCTCGGGTACTTGCGGGGCCTGCGCGTGGGCAGCCGGCGCGCTCACGCACAGCACGGCAGCCCCCGTGAGCGCCAAGATCCATCCAACGATGCCGCTGCGGCAGCGGCCCAAGAAACCCAGCGGTCGATTCAGGCCTTGCCCTGAGCACAGGGGCAAGGTGGCGGAAAGCGGAGCGGTGAAGGTGCTTGACATCCGAAAGTGCTTTGACTCAGGTCGGGTTGGAAAAGGAAGCCGTGGGGGCCAAGGCCCGAATCACCACCGACTTCAGAAGGGGAAGCTGTCCGTGGAAGAAATGCCCCACGCCAGGCATCACGGTTACGGGCAGTGATTGGGGCCGGGCCCAATCCAGCGTGGCCTGCAGGGGCACGATGTCGTCGGCCTCACCGTGGATGACCACCGTGTCGGGCGCCACGGCCGGCACGGGAAAATTGGCGGTGGCCGGGCCCACCAGCACCAGGCGCTCTGCCGCGCGGCCGGCATCGGACAGGCGCTGTGCGACCTGCGCGGCCACAAAGCCCCCAAACGAGAAACCGGCCAGCAAGATGGGCTCTTGGGGATGGGCGGTTGCCAACACGGCGTGATGCGCGTCGTCGGTCTCGCCACGGCCTTCGTCCCAGGCACCTTCGGATCGTCCCACGCCACGGTAGTTCAGGCGCAGCGTGCGCCAACCCAACTGCACAAAGGCACGCACCAAGGTCTGAACCACCTTGTTGTCCAGCGTGCCGCCGTGCAAAGGGTGCGGATGGCACACCAGGGCCAGACCCCTGACGCTCTCCCCTGCCGCCGGTGCATCGAGGGCCACTTCCAGGGCGCCGCTGGGCCCAGGCATGAGCCGGCGCTCGGTTTGCGCGTTCACCTGGCTGCCTTGGGGAGACCGTCAGACCTCATCAGCGGCCCACATCGGGCGCCAACAGAAGGCGCTGCACGGCTTGGCCCTTGACCAGATGCTGGTCGATGATCTCATCGATGTCGCTGCGGTCCACAAAGCTGTACCAAGTGCCTTCCGGATAGACCACGGCCACCGGCCCGCCGGCGCAACGGTCCAGACACCCGGCCTTGTTCACGCGGACACCGCCGGGGCCGTTGAGCCCCAGTTCCTTCACCCGCGCCTTGCAGTGGTCGAAGGCTTCCTGCGCCCCGTGCTGGGCGCAGCACGCTTGGCCATTGCTGCGTTCGTTCAAGCAGAAGAACACGTGGTGCTTGTAGTAGCTCATGCGTAAATTGTAGGCAGGCGCGCCGGTGTGGCCGTCAAGCGCTTCATCAGCCAGGCCATGGCCAGGTAGGGCCACAGCCAGGCCACCCAGAGGGCCAGGCCGTGAAACCGAATGAAACGCCCCTGTTCCCAAGCTTGAAGGTTGAGCGCGTGGTACGTGCCCATGGGCATCTGCGCACCCAACACCACCGCCACGGCCAAAACCAGCAGTGCCAAAGCTGCGCACCAGCGCATGGGCAACCACACGAAGGGCAGCGCCAGCGGTAGGCACAACAGGCTGGCCAATAGGGCCTCACCCGTGAACCAAGACATCGCGTGGGCGGGACCGAAATTCAGGCCAGTGGCCACTGACATGGCCGCCAGCGCCAATGCGGCCATGACGCCCATTGCGATGAGTCGCCTCATGCCTGGCGACATGGCCGCGCAGCAAAGGGCCAGCGGCGAGAGGGCACCCAGCGCAATCGCCAGGATCTGTGCAGGTTTGGACGGTGCGGCCCGCTCGGCGGCCGACGCCAAACCCTCTAGGTTCAGGTCCACACCCCATGCCCCCAAGGGCAATTGCGCCAGAACCCACAGGGCCAGCGACTGCACCTCATCCCAGCACTGCCCGAGGCCGAAAGGCAGAGTGGACGGGGCCAGCAAAGCGGCTGGCCACAACAGGAGCAGCACCAGGGCACCGGCACTTTCTCCGGCAAACCAGCGGTCCCGAATCACCCTCAACCGCTGCAACCAACCCGACAGGTGCAGGCCCAAGGCCAGAACGCCCCCCAGGGCCGCGCCTCCGGTGTTGCCCACCCAATCCCTGAGGGACGGCACCCGGCGGGGCAGCAGCATCTGCAGGCACTCCATGGCGTACGACAAGCCGGACGGGATGACCAGGCCCAAGGCCAGTGCAGCCACCGGGTGCATACCCGCGCGCAGCAGGGCCACGGTCACGGCCAATCCCACCGGCACATAGCCCAGAAAATTGAACCACTCATCGGCACGATCGCGCCAACGCGGCCACGGCAGTTGCCACGCGGACTGCCAGTCGACGCCCTTTGGCCATTGCCATCCTTCGAAGGGATAGAGGCTGGCATAGGCCACGAGCACCACCATGAACCCCGCCACCAGGCCTGACAGACTGCGCTGACCATCACGGTCGCGCAGGAAGTCTCTGGCCTGACCGAAGGTTCGGCGACTCTGGCGGTTCATATCGGGTTCGTCGCCATGTGATCGGGCCACTGGGTTCAGGCCCCCGGCCACTAGAAGGGCTTGACCACCACCAACACCACGATGGCGGCAAACAGCAGCACCGAGGCTTCATTGAAAAAGCGGAACCAGGTATGCGACCGTGTGTTCTGACCGGTCACGAAGCTGCGCAGCAACCTTGCACACACATGGTGATACGCCCCCACGGCCAATACCAGCGCCAGCTTGGCGTGCATCCAGCCGCTGTCAGGGCCGCGGCCGATCCCCACCACCAGCCAAAGCCACGCACCCGCCACCAGAGCGGGAATCATCAGAATGGTGGAAAAGCGCAGCAGCTTGCGCGCCATGAGCAGCAGGCGTTCGCGCTCAGCGGTGCTGCCCGCCTCGACCATCGCCAGGTTCACGAACAGCCGGGGCAGGTAGAACAGGCCCGCAAACCAACTGGCCACGAAAATGATGTGCAGGGCCTTGACCCACAGGTAGGACGAGCTCATCCGCTCATTATCGTCAGCGACTGCGGCCCGGCAGAAATCGATGTGACGCCGCAAGATCGAGCACCGCATCGAACCGGCCGTCCACCCTCTGCCGGACCTTGGGCCAAAGGGCCAAGAGCAGTTGCGCAGTGGCCATGGCGTCGGCCGAAGCTTGGTGGCGCATGAAGCACGTGATGCGGTGGCGGCCGAGCCAATGGTCCAGGTTTCGACTTCGGGGGTCCTCGTGCACCACCGATGCCAGGGGCTCAAGGTCCAGCCAGGCGTTGCGCAAGCGACGGCCCAGCACGGCAGTGGTGGCCCTGTCGATCATCACCTGATCGAAGGCGCTATGAAAACCCACCAGCGGTGAATCCGCGAGAAAGCGCTCCCATGACAACAGCGCCTGGCGCGGGTCCTGGCCACAGCGCTGCGCACCGACACCGATCCCATGGATGAGGATGTTGTCCTTGTTGGGTGAGCGGGTGTGGGCTTCCGGTTGGCGGATGAAGACTTCAAAGGCGTCAGCCAGCTCTATGCATGGCCGCCTGAAGTCGTCGTTGAAGTGAACGGCCACGGCCGCGATGGCCAGCAGCCGATCGGACCGCGGATCCAGCCCGCTGGACTCGACGTCGGCCACCACCCAGCGGCGTGCGTTTTGAACGGGCGCCGACCGACGGCCAAAGGGCCACCAGGAAAGCAGGCTGCGGTGCGCGGCACCCTCATCCGCGGCGGTAGTCAAGTTCGACCTCCTGCTGAAGCCGGCGGACCAGTCGAAGCGTCTCCTTGAGGATGCGTTGATCGATGTCGTTGAGCGCGTCCAAGCGGATGTGGTTGGGGCCAGCCGAGGGCGAACGTGAGGCAGTCGGATTGAGCTGGGACCGCAGGCGCAAGGTCTGCAGGAACCCAAAGCCGGTGATCCACGCCTGCGAATGATGCGCCGGAACATCTCGTAGTCGGGCAATGGCTTCCAAGCGCCGATGCGTGTTGACCTCATCGATGCCAAGGGCCAGACAGCGCAGCCGGGCCACGGCCACGAACACCGCGGTGCCATGCAGCTTGAGATCGAGCATCGGTACCCCGTCGATGACCTCGGCCTCGATACCGCCGAGCCACCCCAGCGAGGCCGGGCTGCGCAGCACTTCCTCGGCCAGCTGGCGACAAAACCGCGGGTTGGCATGCGCCCGTCGGGTGAAGGCTTGCCGAAGGGGCAGCGCCAGTTCGGACTGACCGGCGATCGGGCGCAGGTCGAAGTAGATACTCGCGGCCAGCAGGTCCTCGGGTGAGCCTTGTTCGATCCAGTTGCCGAAACGATCGGCCCACTCCTGCTGGGTCAGGCAGCACGCGGGGTTGCTGGCCATGATGTTGCCCTTGCACAGGGGAAAGCCACAGTCGGCCAGCGCTTGATTGACTTCGCGGGCGAAGGCGAGCCAAGCCACACGGTCGGCCTCTGGGTCGTCGCTCAGGAAGATGAGCCCGTTGTCCTGGTCCGTGGCCACGGTCTGTTCCGAGCGCCCTTCCGACCCGAAGGCCACCCAGCAGGCTCGGTTCATGTCTCGGCCATGCGACTGCGCCGTGACCGCCACCAACTGCCGGGTCAACACGTCGTTGAGGTGACTGACCAGTTCGGTCAACTGCTGCGCCTGCAGGCCCTGCGCCAGCAAGGACGCGACCAACTGCCGCACATCGGCGGCTGCAGCCTTGAAGTCTTCCACCGTACGCGCCGCGCGTATGGCCGAATGCAACTGCTTGATCGACATCTGCTGCATCGCAAACAGGTCCCGCTCCGTGACCACGCCCACGAGTTGGGCTCCACGGGTCACCGGCACATGGCGAAGGCCCTTGCGGGTCATCAGCATCGCGGCATCCGCAGCGGTGTGGTCGACCGTCAGGCTCTCGACCGGGGCCGTCATCACGCGGCTGATGGGCTCGGTCAAGGCCACACCTGCCAGGGTGATGCGGCCCAGAACATCAAAGCGGGTGAGGATGCCGACGGGGGCACCGTGACCATCGGTCACATGAACAGAGTCCCGTCGACTCTCGTGCATGAGGCGCAGCGCCTGTTCAATGCTGTCCGTCGGCCGACAGGTCAAGGGGGGCCGCCGGATCAAGTCACCCAGGAAGCGCTCAAGGCTTTGGCTGTTCAGCGCCGCTGAGGTCTGCTCCAACTGCATGGCTCGGCGCGACACCTCGATGTAGTGCATCATCTGCCGGCCCAGCACTTCGGCCAAGGGTGTGCATTGGGCAGCCAGTGACTCGATGGCCGCCCGCGGCACCCTGAGGCAGAAGGTGTCGGTGTTGGCTCGAAAGGTCAATGCCACGGCGCGCCGCCCCATGAAGGCGGCCACTGGGAACAGGTCGCCGGTGGCGTACTCGATGTTGGCGTCGTACACGCTGTCGGGTCCGCGGTGGCCGGTGACCGACCCCTGACGGAGAAAGTACAACGCATCCACCGGACCGCTTTCGGCTTGAAGCATCACCTCGTCGGGTGCGAAGTACACCTCACTGGCGGCCGCCACGAAGCGATCGACGTGCTCAGCACTCATCTGCGAGAACGGCAGATACAGCCTCAGGCTCTCCCGCAGGGCCGCGGCCAGGGCGCCCGAGGCCAGGCGCAACTCGGTGGTCGGCGCGCCCGAAGGAGTGGCTGTCGGCGTGTGGACCGGGTGAGTGGGTTTCATCGGCGCGTGCCCCAAAAAAAACGAAAGCCCGCGAAGCGCGATGCAACGCGGGCTGACGGCTTCAAGGCCGATCGTATCGCCACACGCACCCGTACGGGTTCGGGTGGCTCAACGATGTGGCAAAAGCGCTGGCTTACTTGGC
>JBEAWD010000230.1:0-11902 GCA_041160585.1 Pseudomonadota bacterium
CAGTCGCACCTCGCGCCCATCAGCCACGATCACGGGCAAGTCCTGGCCGGCGAACTCCCGCAACTTCTGGCGGCACCCCCCGCAAGGCGTCACGGCCTGGGGCCCCTCGCCCACCACCACGGCCGCGGTGATGCGCGTGCCGCCGGCCACCACCAGGTGGGCCAAAGCAGCCGCTTCGGCACACAAACCCTGCGGATAGGCTGCGTTCTCGATGTTCGCGCCGGCATGCACGCGGCCGTGCTCGTCCAGCAGCGCCGCCCCAACCGCGAACCGCGAATAGGGCGCATGCGCACGCAGGCGGGCATCCCGCGCCACTTGCACCAGGTGGCGTTCCTGTTCCTCGCTCAGCCCATCCAGCTTCGGCATCAGCGTTCCTTCAGATAAGGCACGCCCAGCGCCGCCGGCGCCCGTGCACGTCCGATGAATCCGGCCAACAGCACCACCGTCATCAGGTAGGGCAGTGCTTGTATGGCCTGCACCGGCACGGTACCACCGCCCAGCGCCTCGGGCCAGGGCGCGCCCTGCAGCCGAATCGCCAGGGCATCCAGGAAGCCAAACAGCAGGCAAGCGGCCATGGCCCCCACGGGGTGCCACTTGCCGAAGATCAAGGCCGCCAGCGCCATGTAACCCCGCCCAGCGGTCATGTGCGCAATGAAGTTGGCGTTCTGCGCCAGCACCAGGTAGGTGCCCGCCAAGCCCGCCAGCACGCCGTTGATGGCCAGCGCACGGTAGCGCAGCCCCTGCACCGACACGCCGGCCGCGTCCACCATGAGCGGGTTTTCGCCCACAGCCCGAAGACGAAGGCCCAAGCGCGTGTGGAACAGCAAGCCCCACACCAAGGCCACGCACAGCAGCGCTAGGTACACCAACGCGTTGTGCCCCATGAGGCCCAAGCCCAAGATAGGCCCCACCAGGGGAAGCGCCTGCACCGCCTGCGCCGCCTCGGTGAACCAACCCGTCAGGCGCGCCCCCTCACCGACCTGCGGTGTTTGCCCGCCCATACCGAACCAGGCCCCGCCCAGCACCACCGTCAGGCCCGCCGCGGTCATGGTCAAGGCCATGCCCATCACCACCTGGTCGCCACGGTGGGTCACGCAGCCCCAGCCCTGCACCATGGACATCGACACGCCCAAGACCAAGGCGACCATCATGGCCGGCACCCACGATCCGGTGGCCGCGGCCACACTGGCCGCGGCAAAGGCCGACAGCAGCATCTTGCCCTCCAGGCCCAGGTCCACCACCCCCGACCGCTCAGCCAGACATCCCGCCAAGGCGCACAGGATCAGCGGGGTTGCACCGCGCAGCGTCGACCCCAGCAGCGTCCCCACCAGGATGCCGAAATCCTGCAGCATCTCCATCAGCGGCCACCTCCGGCATCACCATCGGCTGCACCCAGGGACGGACGGCCCGCCAAGCGTCGATGCCAGCGCGCCAAGGGCCCGACCAGCACCGTCGACAAGGCACCCGCGAACAACACGATCAGGCCCTGCAGCGTGAACACCATGTCACGGCTGAAGCCCGGCACCTCGAATGCCAGCTCCGACCCCCCCTGATAAAGCGTGCCGAACAGCAGCGCAGCCAAGGCAATGCCCACCGGGTGGTTGCGCCCGATGAGCGACACCGCAATGCCCGCAAAGCCTGCGCCCGCCACGAAGTCCGGCAGGAGCCGCTGGTGCACCCCCGCAATCTCGTTCACGCCCACCAGGCCCGCCATCGCACCCGATACCACCATGGCCAGCATCACCTGCCGACGCGGATCCACACCCGCATAAAGGGCTGCGGCCGGCGCGTGTCCACTGGCGCGCAACTCGTAGCCGCTGCGGCTCTTCCACAACAGCCACCAGGTGGCCACCAGCGCCAGGATCGCCAACACCGCGGTCATGTTCAGCGGGGTGGCCGGCCAGTCCACGCCCAGGGCCTGCAAGAACTCATGCACACCCGGCATGCGCGCGGCCGGCTCGAAGGCGCGGCTCTGCAGATCCATCGTGCCAGGTTCCTTGAGCACCTCGACCAACAGATAGCCCATGAGGGCCGCCGCCAGGAAGTTGAACATGATGGTCGTGATCACCACGTGGCTGCCGCGCCAAGCCTGGAGGGCACCCGGCACCGCCGCCCAAGCTGCGCCCAAGAGCATCGCGCCCAGCACCATGGCTGGCACCAACAAGGCCGCAGGCAAGCCCGGCGCATGGTGCAAGGCTGCCAGGGCCACCAGACCCGTGCCCAAGCCCCCCATGGCCGCCTGCCCTTCGCCGCCGATGTTGAACAGGCCCGCATGAAAGGCCACCGCCACCGCCAAGCCGGTGAACACGAAGGTGGTGCTGTAGTAAAGCGTGTAGCTGATGCCCGAGGCGCTGCCCCATGCGCCCTTGACCAACAACCCGATCACCTGCAGGGGCTCCAGGCCGATGGCCCACACCACCACGCTGGCACCCACCAGGGCCATGGCCAGGTTCAGGGCAGGCAACAAGCCAAGGTCCATCCATCGCGGAAGCGTGTGGTTCATCAGCGTGGCCTCAGGGGTTCAGTGGTCCGCGCCGCCCATGAGTCGGCCCAGGGCCGCCTCATGACAGTCTTCGATGGTCAGCTCGCCGGCCACCAGCCCCGCATTCATCACCACCACGCGGTCGGAAATCGCCAGGATCTCATCGAGTTCCGAGGACACCACCAGCACCGCGCCGCCCGCATCGCGGTGGGCGCGCAGCCGGGCATGGATGAATTCGATGGCGCCGATGTCCACGCCGCGGGTGGGCTGGCCGACCAGCAGCACCGCTGGCTCGGCCTGCGCCTCGCGCGCCAGCACCAGTTTCTGTTGGTTGCCGCCCGAGAACTTCGACGAGCGAAGGTCCGGGTTGCGTGGCCGCACATCGTAGGCCTCCATCATCTGCACCGTGGCCTCGCGCATCGCGCGACGCCGCATCCAGGCCCACACACCATAGCGGCGCCAACGCTGGTGGCCCAGGGCCGCCGACTCCCACGCGGCAAACGGCAGCACCAAGGCCCGGTGCAGCCTGTCCTCGGGCACATGGGCCACGCGCAAATCGCGCGCTCGCCCTGGGTTCAACCAAGCCGCCGGCGTAAAGGTCTGCGTGCCGATGGTCAGCGTGCCCTCCTGCGGCACCTTCAAGCCCGACAGCACTTCCAGCAGTTCCGTCTGCCCGTTGCCCGACACGCCGGCCACGCCCACGATCTCCCCGGGATGAAGGCTCAGGCTCACGCGGTCCAGGCGCGGCACGCCCATGTCGTCACGCCAGCGCAGGCCCTCGGCCTGCAGCAGCGGCGGCGCACCATGCCCCGGCGGCTTGGCCGGCGCGGCGGCGCGCGCACCGGTGCTCACTCGCCGCCCCACCATGGCCTGCGCCAGGTCGTCCACACTCGTCTGCGAGATCTCACGCTCCAGCACCACCTGTCCGGCACGCATCACCGTCACACGGTCGCAAAGGGCCATGATCTCCTTGAGCTTGTGGGTGATCAGCAGCAAGGTGGTGCCACGGTCGCGAAGGCCTCTGAGCGCCGCGAACAGGGCCCCCGTCTCGTCGGGCGTCAGCACCGCCGTGGGCTCATCCAGGATCAGGACGCGTGCGCCCCGCACCAGGGCCTTGAGGATCTCCAGGCGTTGACGTTCGCCCACGGGCAGGTCTTCGACCACGGCATCCAAGCGCACGCGAAGGCCTGTCTCGTGCATCAGCGCGTCCAAGCGACGCACCAGCGCTTGGCGCGCGGCACCCAGCCGCCAGTCGGGTTCGGCGCCCAGCAGCACGTTGTCCAGCGCGGTCATGGTGTCGACCAGCATGAAGTGCTGGTGCACCATGCCCACACCCGCGGCCATCGCTTCACGCGAGTCGCGGATGCGCACCTCGCGACCGCCCACTTCGATGGTGCCCTCATCGGCTTGATAGAAGCCGTAAAGGATGGACATCAAGGTGCTCTTGCCCGCCCCGTTCTCGCCCACGATGCCATGCACCGTGCCGGCCTGCACGCTCAAGTCGACTGCCCGGTTGGCGTGAACGGCACCAAATCGCTTGTGGATGCCGCTCATCCGAACGGCCAGGGGACCGCCCACCGCCATCACTTGCAGGCGTTGCCCGCCATGTAGTCGATGACCTTGATCTTGCCGGCGATGATGTCGGCTTTGGCTGCATCTACCCGTTTCTTCATTTCCGGGGTGATCAGCTTGGCGTTGTGCTCATCCAGCGCGTAGTCCACGGCGTTGTCGGCCAGGCCCAGAACCGTCAGGCCAGGCGTGACGCCCTTCATGGCACGCGCCACGGCCACGTCGACCCGCTTGACCATCGAGGTCAGCATGGTGCCGGGCTGGATGTGGTTCTGGTTGCTGTCCGCGCCGATGGCATACCGGCCGCTGTCCTTGGCCGCCTGGTACACGCCGATGCCGGTGCCACCGGCCGCCGCAAACACCACATCCACGCCCTTGGCGAACTGCGCCTTGGCCAACTCGCTGCCGCGCGTGGGGTCGTTCCAAGCGGCAGGGGTCGTACCCGTCATGTTCGTGGTCACCTCAGCCTTCGGGTTGGCAAATCGCGCACCCTGCTCGTAGCCACAGGCGAACTTGCGGATCAGTGGAATGTCCATCCCGCCGATGAAACCCACCTTGCCCGTCTTGCTGGCCATCGCCGCGAGCATGCCCACGAGAAAGCTGCCCTCGTGCTCCTTGAAGAGGATGGATTGCACATTGGGCAATGTCACGACCGAATCGATCAACGCAAACTGCAGCTTGGGATAGGCCTTGGCCACCTTTTCCATCGGCGTGCCCTGGGAAAAACCCACGCCCACGATCGGGCTGGCGCCGCGCTCGGCCATGCGCCGTATGGCCTGCTCACGCTGGGCCGGATTGCTGATCTCGAATTCCAGGTAGGTCTGGCCGGTTTCCTTCTTCCAGGCCTCGGCGCCGCGGAAGGCCGCTTCATTGAAGGACTTGTCGAACTTGCCGCCCATGTCGAAGATGACGGCCGGCGCCGCGAGCACGGCCGCAGTACCCGTCACTGCCAGGGTCGCAACGAAGGCCCGAGCAGCCCATCGCCGCGCGCCATGGCGCACGCCCTCAGCCTTGGACATCAGTTTCTGGATCTTCAAGCCCGACATGCCTCACCTGTGCGCGCAACGGTAAACGGACAAGGATAACAAGCTGCGAGCCCAATCCCGCGAAACCGGGTTTAGCATCCAGGGCATGTCCAGCCTCCCATTCGACACGGCGCACACCCTGGCGACCATGCCCAAGGTGCTGCTGCACGACCACCTGGATGGCAGCCTGCGTGTCAGCACCCTCATCGAACTGTGCCGCCGTCGCCACATTCCCCTGCCCAGCCAGGACGCCACCGAGCTGGCCGCCTGGTTTCGCCGCAACGCAATGGCCGGCAGCCTCGAGCGGTATCTGGAGGGATTTGCACTGACCGTGGCGGCCATGGGGGATGTGCAGGCCCTCGAGCAGGTCGCCTTCGAAGCAGCCGAAGACGCGCGGGCCGAGGGTTGCGTCTTGGCCGAGTTCCGCATGGCCCCGCTGCTGTTGCAGGCGCACGGCGTGGCCCCCGATGATGCGGTGGCGGCGATGCTTGCCGGACTGTCGCGAAGCACACTGCCCTGCGGCCTCATCGTGTGCGGGATGCGGCACGAAGCGCCTGAACGCGTGGCCCAGGCCGCCGATCTGGCCCTGCGCCACCGGGCCGGCCCCGAACGCACCGTCGGGGTGATCGGCTTCGACTTGGCCGGCCCCGAGCGGGGTTGGCCAGCCACGCGGCACGAAGCCGCCCTGCGCCGCGTGCGCGATGCCGGACTGCCCCTCACCCTGCATGCCGGCGAAGCCGACGAAGGCCACCGCGTGCTCCAAGCCGTGGCCCTGGGCGCACGGCGTATCGGACACGGCGTGCGTCTGTCCGACCTGCTCGACACACCCGAAGGTGACCAGGCGGTGCACGCGCTGCGGACCCAGCACGTGCACCTGGAAATCTGCCCCACCAGCAAT
This sequence comes from Pseudomonadota bacterium, assembly GCA_041160585.1. GTDB lineage: Bacteria > Pseudomonadota > Gammaproteobacteria > Burkholderiales > Burkholderiaceae_C > RFTU01. The sequence continues at coordinate 5,975 of JBEAWD010000230.1, forward strand.
GTGCAGACGGGCGCGGCAGCCTCCATTGCCGCGCACCCCATCCGGGCCTTGTGGGACCACGGCGTGTCGCTTTCATTCCAGACCGACAACCACCTCATCTCCTGCACCAACCTCAACCTCGAGGGGCAGGCCCTGGTCGACGAAGCCGGTTTCTCGCTGAGCGACCTGCTGACCATGCAGAAGATGGCCCTGGACGCCAGTTTCATGACCCGCCAGGTGATCGAACACGCGGGTCGCAGGCTGCAAGAATGGGCCTGTTCGCAAGGCCTTCAGCCGGCCACCCATTGAAGTGAAGCGCTGCGGGCTGTGTGCCCGCACAAGACCCACCACCCGACATGCACATCACCACCCGCCTCAAGTCGCTGAGCGCCACTGTGCTGGCCACCGCCGCTGTCCTGTTGGCCGCCGGCTGCGCGCAGCCCCCGCGCGTCGGTCAGGCCGACACCGTCCGCGTTCGTGTGATCGCCTTCAATGACCTGCATGGTCACCTGGAAAGCGGCAACCTGACCGTGGCGGTGGCCGACCCCGCCAAACCCGGCAGTACGCTTCGCGTGTCGGTGGGCGGCGCTGACGCCATGGCCGGTCTGGTGCGCAGCCTGCGCGGCGGCGCCCCGCACAGTCTGGTGGTCAGCAGCGGCGACCTCATTGGCGCCACACCGCTGGTGTCGGCCCTGTTTCGCCACGAGTCCACCATCGAGGCCGCCAACCTCATGGGCGTGAGCGTGGCCACCGCCGGCAACCACGAATTCGATGCCGGCACCCACGAGCTGCTGCGACTTCTGAACGGCGGTTGCGTCGAGCAAAAGGCCGACGACCCGGTACGCTCCTGCGCCCTGGGCACCTACCGCGGCGCTCGGTTTCCCATGGTCTCGGCCAACGTACGCCGCACCAGTGGCGGCACCCTGCTGCCCCCGGCCTGGGTCATGCAGGCCGGGCCGGTGAAGGTCGGCGTCATCGGTGCTGTCACCCGGGTAACACCCCAACTCGTCGTTCCCTCCGGCGTGGAAGGCCTGCGGTTCACCGATGAAGCCGAGGCCATCAACGAGGCGGCGCAGGCCCTGCAGGCGCAGGGCGTGCAGGCACTGGTGGTCACGCTGCACGAGGGGGCCGAGATCGGCGCGCCGGGCAAGCCGGCCGACTGGAACGACACCGCCTGTCCCGGGCTTCGCGGCGAGGCAGTGGACATCATCAGGCGAATCACCCCCGCCGTGGACCTGGTCCTCACGGCCCACACCCACCAGGGCTATAACTGCGTGATCGACGGCCGCCCCGTGATGCAGGCCGTGGCCTATGGGCGCGGCCTCTCGGTGGCCGACCTGCACATCAACCCGCGCACCGGTGACGTGGACCGCGGCAAGACGCTCGCCCGCAACCTACCCGTGCTCAATGCGCGCACCGAGGCCGCGCACCGTGAGGCCCTCCTCCAATCGGAACCCCCCGCCTTCAGCGCGGCGCTGAAGGCCGCACAGCCCGATGCCGAGGTGGGTGCCCTCGTCCAGCGCTACGCCCAGGCGGCCGCCCCCCAGGCGCAGCGGGTGGTGGGCCGGATTGCGCGCACGCTCGACCGGCGCGGAACCGGTGATTCACCCGCCGGGCGGCTGGTGGCGCAGGCCCAGTGGGAGGCCACCCGCAGCCCGGCCAAAGGCGGCGCCCAGTTCGCCTTGATGAACCCGGGCGGCATCCGCACCGACCTCGTCTGCCGCGGTACCCCCCCCTGCGATGTCACCTACGGGGACCTCTTCAGCATGCAGCCCTTCGGCAACAGTCTGGTGGTGATGAGCCTGACCGGCGCCGAAATCCGTCAGTTGCTGGAGCAGCAGCAACGCAGCGGGCCGGACTGGCCGCTGATGTCGCCGTCCGAGGGCCTGAGCTACCGGTGGTCTCGCAAGGCCCCCGTGGGCCAACGCGCACAGGACATCCGTGTCCAGGGCCAGCCCCTGGACGAGTCGGCCACCTACCGCGTCACGGTCAACAGCTTCATGGCCGAGGGTGGCGATGGCTACACCGTGCTGCAGCGAGGGCGCCAACGCCTGGGCGGGGCCCAGGACCTGGATGCCATGCTGGCCCATCTGCGCCAGGGCGTGGCCGATGGCGGGTCGCCCCGCATCACGGTCACGGACTGAAACCGCGGGGTGTTGTGCGGTTGTCACAATCCGGTCATGCTCCGGGGAGAAGATGTTGCGCGACGATGCGGTTCACCGCGATAGTCTGCCCGGTAACCCTACCCGCGGTGTTGTCAGCCGCGCGTGACGACCTGAATTCCCACCCCCGCTTGGGCGCCCTGGCGGCCAGCTGCCGTCGGCGTCTGTTCTTCCCTTTGGAGATCCCTCAATGAATTCCCTGCGCTTCACCGGATTCACCCGCAGCGCGATCGGCTTGGCCATTGCCGCCGTCGTCGCACCTGCCATGGCCCAAAACACCACCGCCAGCGTGACCGGCCGTGTGGTGGGTGCCGACGGCAAGCCGGTGGCTGGCGCCGCCGTCACCGTGCTGCACGTGGAATCCCGTACCACCAGCAACCTGACCACCGATGCCGACGGCCGCTACAGCGCCCGCGGCCTGCGTGTGGGGGGTCCCTACACCGTCACCGTCACCAAGGGCAACCTCAGCGAGAAGCGCGACAACGTGTTCCTGACCTTGGCCGAGACCGCCAGCCTGGACATCGCCATGCTGGGCAGCGCCGCCAGCGTGACCGTGACGGGCCGTGGCGCCTCGGACAAGTTCGAGAGTTCCAACATGGGCGCCGGCACGAACATCAGCAGCCGCGACCTGGCTGCCCAAGCGTCCATCCAGCGCAGCCTGCAGGACTACGCCCGCTTCGACCCCCGCCTGGCCCAGACCGACAAGGAGCGCGGTGAGATCTCCGCCGCCGGCCAGAACACCCGCTTCAACTCCATCACCATTGACGGCGTCACGACCAACGACACCTTCGGTCTGGAGTCCAACAACCTGCCCACGATCAAGCAGCCGATCTCCATCGAGGCGATCCAAAGCGTGCAGGTCAACATCTCCAACTACGATGTCACCCAGAAGGGCTACACCGGCGCCAACATCAACGCCGTCACCAAGAGCGGCTCCAACCAAGTCAGCGGCAGCGTCTACTACGTCACCCGTGACGACCGCCTGGTGGGCCAGCGCTACAACGCCGCAGCCAACACCTATTTCGACGCGCCGAAGTTCACCGAGAACACCAAGGGCTTCACCCTGGGCGGCCCGATCGTTCAGGACAAGCTGTTCTTCTTCGTCAACCACGAAACGCTGACCAGTTCGCGCACGCGCCCGGACTTCGCGCCCATCGGCGGCGCGGGCACCATCGTGGGCATCCGCCAGTCCACGATCGACCAGGCCATCGCCATCGGCCGCGACACCTACAAGGTGGACGTGGGCACCTCGGCGGTGCCCGAAGGTGTGGCCGTGAACGTCAAGGACAGCCTGCTCAAGCTCGACTGGAACATCAGCGACCAGCACCGGGCCAATGTGCGATTCACCCGAACCGAACAGACCGAGCCCTTCCTGGTGGGCTTCAATTCCACGGGTCTGTCCCTCAGCTCCTACTGGTACAACCAGGAGAAGTCGCTCAAGAGCGTGGTCGGCCAGGTCTTCTCTGACTGGACCGACAACTTCAGCACCGAGTTCAAGATCTCCAAGCGCGACTACGACAGCGTGCCCATCCCGGTCAACGGTGTGCGCCTGCCCCAGATCTCCCTGAACTTCGCCGGCGCCTTGCCCAGCGATGCTCCGGCGGGCACCAGTGCCAACACCCGCAGCCTGCTGATGGGTACCGAGCGCAGCCGCCACTTCAACGTCCTGCGCACCAACACCTTGGACACCTACCTGGGCGGCAACTACCGTCTGGGCCAGCATGAGCTGAAGTTCGGTCTGGACCGCGCCGACAACGACGTCTACAACGCCTTCCTGCAGGACACCAACGGCCGCTATACCTTCCAGTGCGAAAACAGCAGCGCCACCCTGTCCTACAGCTTTGGCAGCATCAACTGTGCGACCGCCTCGGCTGACCAGGTCGCCTCGGCTGTGCTGGAAAACTTCCGCCTGGGCCGTCCCTCGCAGTATTTCGTGCAGGTGCCGCAACCCGGCCGTGTGCTCAATGACGCCGTGGCCATCTGGAGCTACTCCAACACCGGCCTGTTCCTGCAGGACACCTTCAAGCCCAGCAAGAACCTGAGCATGGTGGCCGGCCTGCGCCTGGACCGCCTGAGCATGCCCAACTCACCGCTGGCCAACCCGGCGGCCGCTGCCGCCCCGGTGGCCGGCAACCCCGCCACCAACACCCGCGCCAGCGGCGGCTTCGGCTTGGACAACACACGCACCCTGGATGGCGCCACGCTGTTCCAGCCGCGCGTGGGCTTCAACTGGAACCTGGGCACGGCTGACACCCGTCGCCAGCTGCGCGGCGGCTTCGGCCTGTTCCAGGGCGCGGCGGCCAATGTGTGGTTGTCCAACCCCTACTCCAACACCGGTCGCGCTGCGGTCACCTACCAGTGCACCACCTATGCGGCTTGCGTGACAGCCAATGCCCGATTCAGTGCGAACCCGGATGCACAGCCCGCCCTCAGCGGCACCATCCCGGCCGCCAACGTCGACTTCCTCGACCCGAGCCTCAAGCAGCCTTCGGTGTGGAAGTTCAACCTGGCCTACGACACCGAGCTGCCCAACCTGCCCCTGATCGGCCGCACCACGGCCGGCGTGGAGCTGCTGGGCACCCGCGTGAAGGACGGCATCTTCTACGAGCACCTGAACCTGGGCGCGCCCACGCGGACCGGCCTGGACGGCCGCCAGCTGTTCTACACGGCATCGGGCTACAACGCCAACTGCTGGACCGCCACCGGCGGCACCCTCAGCGGCACCGGCTGTGCTGACCTGCGCAACAGGGCACTGAGCAACCCGGCCTTCAACAACGTGCTGGTGGCCAAGGGCACCGATCAGGGCGGCGGCAACGCGGTCACCCTGTCGCTGAGCAAGGTCATCCCCGGCGGCGCCAGCTGGTCCATGGGCTACACCCGTACCGCCGCCACCGAGGTCAGCCCCCTCACCTCGTCGGTGGCCAACTCCAACTGGCTGAACCGCAACATCTTCAACCCCAACGAGCAGGTGCTGCAGAACTCGAACTACCTGATCCGCGACCGCTTCAACGCCGCCTTCAGCCTGTCGCGCGCCTTCATCCCCAAGGCACCCACCACGATTGGTGTGTTCTTTGAAGGCCGCCGCGGCAAGCCCTACAGCTGGACCTACATCAACGACCTCAACGGCGACGGTGTGTTCGGCAATGACCTGATGTACATCCCCAGGGCCCCCGGTTCGGGTGAGGTGGTGTTCCGCGGCGGTGCGGCCGAAGAGACCCGCTTCTGGGAGATCGTCGAAGCCAATCCGGCCCTGCGCAGCGCCAAGGGCGGCGTGGTTGGCCGCAACAACGAGTTCGCTCCCTGGGTGAACAGCTTCGACGTGCGCCTGAGCCAGCAACTGCCGGGCTTCGGCAGCAAGCAGCGCGCCACGATCACGCTGGACATCCTGAACTTCGGCAACCTGCTCAACAAGAACTGGGGCCGCATCAACGAGATCGCCTTCCCCTCCAACCGCAGCTTCGTGAACTACGCTGGCCTGGATGCACAAGGCCGCTACGTGTACAGCCTGGGCAGCACCGAAGCCCTGGTCACGCGCCAAGCGTCCGGCGAGTCGCAGTGGGCCGCGCAGCTCACGATGCGCTACCAGTTCTGATCCCCGCCCTTCGAAGGCCGCCGCCTGAACCCAGACGGCAGTCTTCGACAGTCGCGGAATCGGAATTCTCCACACAGCCCGTCCGGTGGCCCCACCGGGCGGGCTTTTTTGTCAGCCCCGCATCAGCCGCAGGGCTGCACGGGCCTTAAACTTTCGGGTATGAAACTCATCGGTTCCCTGGCCAGCCCGTATGTG
>JBEAWD010000265.1:0-5233 GCA_041160585.1 Pseudomonadota bacterium
GCTGAGTAGCGGGCCGCCGCGGCATCCCACACCAGCATCGATTCGGTGGCGTAGTAGCGCCCGATTCGCGCCAACTCGGCCTTGGAAGCGGCGACCGGCAGCACACGACCCGCCAGCGACAGTGCCGCAATGATGAGGTCCATGAGGACCAGCGGCACCTGCTTGAAGCGTGGCTGCATCTGCAGGGCGTCGAACAGCAGCAGCCCCTGTTCACGAGGGGTCAGGGCGGGCCCTGGACCTCCGATGGGCAGGACGCGCCTCTGAAGCGAAGGGTCTTGCAGGCAAAGGGCCAGGTAGTCGCCCAGGTCCTCGTCGGCGATCGGCTTACAGGCCGTGAGCGCGCCACTTCCGAACAGCAGGAAAGGCTTGCCTTGGCGAACGCGCTGAAGCTGGCCAGACAGCGACTTGAAGAAGGCCGTTGGCCTCACGATCGAGTAGTTCAAGCCCGAGGCGATCAACTCGGCCTCGAAGGCCAACTTGGCCTTCTGAAAACTCAACTTCGGCTTTTGCACACAGATGGCCGACAACAGCACCACCTGCCCGATGCCCGCTTCTCGGCAGGCGCGCAGCGCAGCCGAGTGGGCGGCGTGGTCCACCGCCCAGGCATCGGCAGGCTCACCCGTGCGGGAGGCCAAACAGGACACCCAGGCGTCGAAACGCTCCCCGCACAAACCATCACGGCGCAGCGACTCAGCATCAAGCGCATTGCCGCGCCGCACCTGCACGCCCGGCAGGGTGGCCAGGTCGTGCAAGAGGTCACGGTCGGCGGCTGCGGTGCCACCCCCCCGTGGCAACGGGCCCCGCACGAGGCACACGACGGTGTGCCCGCGCCGGCTCAAGGCCCTGACGGTGGCCTGCCCGATGGTGCCTGTGGCACCCAGCATGAAGACACGCATGGGCCCACATCATAGGCACTTCCCGATCAGTGGAACTGCTCTTCTTCGGTGGAGCCTGTCAGGGCCTTCACGCTGGACGAGCCGCCCTGGATCACGGTCGTCACGTCGTCGAAGTAACCCGCCCCCACTTCCTGCTGGTGCGACACGAAGGTGTAGCCCTGCTCGCGCGCCTTGAACTCGGGCTCCTGCACCATCTCCACGTAGTGCTTCATGCCTTCGCCCTGCGCGTAGGCGTTGGCGAATCGGAAGGTCTGGTACCAGTTGATGTGGATGCCGGCCAGCGTGATGAACTGGTACTTGTAGCCCATGGCGCTCAGCTCTTCCTGGAAGGCGGCGATGGTCTTGTCATCGAGGTTCTTCTTCCAGTTGAACGAGGGCGAGCAGTTGTAGCTCAAGAGCTTGCCAGGGCACTTGGCATGCACGGCCTGCGCGAACTCGCGGGCAAAGCCCAGATCAGGGGTGCCGGTTTCGCACCAGACCAGGTCGGCATAGGGTGCATAGGCCACGCCACGGCTGATGGCTTGCTCCAGGCCGTTTTTCACACGGTAGAAGCCTTCCTGGGTGCGCTCGCCGGTGAGGAAGGGCTTGTCGTTGGCGTCGTGATCGCTGGTCAGCAGGTTGGCCGCTTCTGCATCGGTGCGGGCAAGCACGATGGTGGGAACACCCATCACATCCGCCGCAAATCGGGCAGCAATCAACTTCTCACAGGCCTCACTGGTGGGCACCAGCACCTTGCCGCCCATGTGGCCGCACTTCTTGACGGCCGCCAACTGGTCTTCGAAGTGCACGCCGGCTGCTCCGGCGGCGATCATGTTCTTCATCAGTTCGAAGGCGTTGAGCACACCGCCGAAGCCGGCTTCCGCATCGGCCACGATCGGCAGGAAGTAATCGATGAACTCCTTGTCTCCAGGGCCCACACCACGGCCCCACTGGATTTCGTCGGCACGCTTGAAGGTGTTGTTGATGCGACGAACCATGGTGGGCACCGAGTCGTAGGCATACAGCGACTGGTCGGGGTACATGGTCTCAGAGGTGTTGCCATCGGCGGCCACCTGCCAGCCACTGAGGTACACGGCTTCCAAGCCCGCCTTGGCCTGTTGCATCGCCTGACCGGCCGTGACAGCGCCGAAGGCGTTCACATAGCCCTTCTTGGCGCCGCCGTTGATCTTCTCCCACAGCTTTTCTGCGCCGCGCCGGGCCAAGGTGTACTCAGGCTGCAGACTGCCGCGCAAGCGGACCACATCGGCGGCGCTGTAGCCGCGCTTGACGCCATTCCAGCGCGGGTTGGTGGCCCATTCCTTTTCGAGGGCAGCGATCTGTTGTTCACGGGTGAGTTGCTTCATGGTGGGCTCCGTAGGCTGATGAGTGGGACAACGGCCTCAGCATACGACTGTTTTGTATCTTATGTCTTATATAAGATAGATGTTTGTAGATTGTCTTTGCCCATAAAAATCAATGGCTTGCGTACCATATTTCGTATAACAAAACCGAAAGCGCTAATCTGAAATGAATCCTGCGCGCATGCATGAGCGAGATTTCTTATTGCGGAATCCAGTTCCACAGGACAAGGCCGAGACGGGACAATGCACCGATGTCAGTCCCTCCGCAGGCCAACATCCCTTCCGTGGGGGCCGCCTACCTGTGTCTGGCCCTGAGCATGTCGCTGGTGGGCCTGTATGTGGGGCTGTCACCGATGCTGGTGGCCGTCTTCCCAGTGATGCTGCTGGCCTGGCTGCGCTTTGCCACCGCAGCGCTGGCGATGCTGCCGTGGCTGCGGCCTGGCCCGACCGATGCGCCACTGAGCCGCCACGACCACGCCCTGCTCTTTCTGCAGAGCTTCTTGGGCAACTTCCTGTTCACCCTCATGGCCCTGCACGGTACGGCTCTGGCCGGGGCCACCAGTGCGGGCGTCGTGATGGCGGGCATCCCAGCCTGCGTGGCACTGATGTCGCGCCTGTTCCTCAAGGAACCCCTGTCGGGGCGAATTTGGTGGGCCGCGGCCTGCACCGCCACTGCCGTGGCACTGCTTGCGCTGCAGCGTGAGGACTCGACATCACCGCTGTCGGGCTTGCAATCGGGCAACACCGCCGAGGGGCTTGCATCCGATCGCGCCTGGGGCCATCTCCTGCTTCTGGGCGCCGTCGTGTGCGAAGCCAGTTATGTGGTCATCGGCAAACGACTGAGTGCGCGGTTACGCCCGGAGCGCCTGACGGCGATCATCAACCTCTGGGGTCTTGCGCTGTCCACGCCGCTGGGACTTGCCTTGGCGCTGGCGTTCGACTTCCGAGCGGTGTCGTGGTCCATCTGGGCTCTGCTGGTCTTCTATGCCCTGGCCGCCAGCATGATCACGGTTTGGCTTTGGATGAAGGGCATGCAACGCGTACCCGCCCAGAAGGCCGGCATCTTCACCGTCTTCCTGCCCTTGTCCTCGGCCGCCGTGGGTGTGGGCTTCCTCGGCGAACCCTGGGGGATCGCGCACGCCGCTGCCCTGTTGCTGGCCGTGCTGGCCGTGGGCATGGTCACGCGGCCTGAGCGGGTGGCTCACGAAGCGCGGCCAGCCGAGCGCGAAGGGCCAGGTCAAACACCCCGGCCACCGGACGGGACTTGAGGCGGTGATCGCTCCAAACCCGGCGCCAGGCGCGTGCGCCGGGCCGTCCATTCCAAAGGCCTAGCATGTGCGTGGCGGCGTGCGCCCAGGGCGTACCATGGTCGCGCTGCTCGGTCTGGATGTAGCGCACCATGCGCTCTTCCACTGACAGGCGCCACCCATCGTCCACCAGCGGGGCCTCAGTGCCCAGCGCCCAGAAGCGCGAATCCCAGCTCGCCATCAGCACGGGGTCATGGTAGGCCGCACGGCCGACCATCACGCCATCGACCGATTGCAGTTGTTGGCTGATCTGATCGTCGTGGGTGATGCCACCGTTGATGCAGATGGTCAGTTCCGGGAACTCCTGCTTCAAGCGATGCACGATCTCGTAGCGCAACGGGGGAATCTCTCGGTTCTCCTTGGGGCTCAAGCCCTGCAGCCAGGCGTTGCGCGCATGCACGATGAACACCTTGCACCCTGCCTGCGCCACCGTGCCGACGAAGTCACGCACGAACTCGTAGCGCTCGACTCGGTCGATGCCGATGCGGTGCTTCACCGTGACGGGAATCGTGCCGCCCACGGCGTCCAACATGGCCTTGACGCCATCGGCCACCAAAGGCGCCTCGTTCATCAGGCAGGCCCCGAAGGCCCCACGCTGCACGCGTTCGCTGGGACAGCCGCAGTTCAGGTTGATCTCGTCGTAGCCCCACTGCACGGCCAGGCGGGCCGCGTGGGCCATTTCATCGGCTTCGCTGCCACCGATCTGCAAGGCCGTCGGGTGCTCGATGGTCGCATCATGTCGCAGGTGCTTGGCCACGTCGCCGTGTACCAGGGCGCCGGTGGTCACCATCTCGGTGTACAGCCGTGTGTGGCGGGTGATCAGGCGGTGAAAGTGGCGGCAGTGGCGATCGGTCCACGCCATCATGGGCGCCACCGACACTCGCCAGGGGTTCACAGCCATGGTCATGGTCGTGCTCATTCGCCCGATTGTCGATGCCGGAGAAGGTTCCAGGCCTCATGGACCAACAGCGTCGCCAGCACGACGAAGCCTCCGATGACCACCGCCGTCTGGGGCTGCTCAGCGGTGCCCAGCCATACCCAGGCCACACCGAAGACCACCTCCAACAGACTCAGCAAAGACACCTCAGACGGCGGCAATACCCGAGCGGCCAGGACAGCCAGCAGACAGGGAATGGCGAGTTGAAACACGCCCAAGAGGGCCAGCCAGCCGAGGTCGGCACCTGAGGCCTGCATGGGCTGCGATGCCAGCCCTGACGCCACGGCCGACAGCACCGCCCCGATCAGAACGGACAAGAGGAAATCCGGGGGATGTCCCTGGTTGGCTTGTGCTCGATCAGCCGAGGCCCGAATCAGGACCCAATTGAGGGCACCGGCCAGGGGCACGGCCAGGGCCAGCAACAAGCCCCATCCATGGCGCGAGGAATCGGCGAGGCCCTCGGGTGCCTGCAGCGCCGGTGCGCCCACGCTAGAAGACCATTGCGCCCACAGGGCGGGGGCCTGCATGAGCAACAGACCCAGGCCCGCCACCACGATGGCCACGACCGAGGGCCAGGTCAGGCGCTGCCCCAAGGCCCAACGCGCCAACAAGGCTGTGATCAAGGGGCCCAGGGCCATCGTCACCAACACATTGGCCACGGTGGTCATCGTCAGGGCCCACATGAAAGCGGTGTACATCGTGGCCCAGCAAAGACCAGAAGCCCAAAGGGCCCATCCACCGGTTCGAAGACCG
>JBEAWD010000002.1:0-6028 GCA_041160585.1 Pseudomonadota bacterium
TTCCAGGAGGCGCGCACCGTGCCGTCCTGCAGGTCTTCGAACACCGTGCGCGTTGCCCCCTCGGCCGCATGGTCCAGCGATTGAAGCCACCCTGACCACAGTGCGCGCACCTCGTCCAGCAGGGTCAGGGCCTGCTGCACGCGGTCTTCCAACAACTCAGCCGATGGGATTTCGCCCGCATCGTCACCGCGGCCCAGGGGCAGCTGCCCCTTGGACAGGAAGGCCTTCAGCGCGTCCAGGAGCTCGAGCTTGTTACGCAGCGACAACTCGATGTTGATGCGCTCAATGCCATTGGTGTACTCGCCCATGCGCGGCAGCGGGATCACCACATCCTCGTTGACCTTGAACGCATTGGTGTGGCGCGCAATGGCCGCCGTGCGCTTTCGGTCCAGCCAGAACTTCTTGCGGGCATCGGCACTCACGGCCACGAAGCCCTCGCCGCTGCGGGCATTGGCCAGGCGAACCACCTCCGAGGCGGCACGGGCTACGGCGTCTTCGTCGTCGCCCACGATGTCACCGATCAGCACCATCTTGGGCAGGCCCGAGGCACTTTGCCCACCGCGCTTGCTCTTGGTGGTGTAGCCCACGGCCTTGAGGTAACGGTCGTCCAGGTGTTCCAGGCCGGCCAGCAGCACCGGTGAGGCCGCCTGCCCGTCGGCCCTGAGGCCAGAGGGCTCTTTGGCCAGCTCGAACATGAAGTCCTTGATCTCCACGATCGAGGGCACCGCATCCTTGGCGTTGCCGAAGAACTCCAGGCACACCGTGCGCACATGCTGCGGCATGCGGTGCACGATCCAGCGCGCACTCGTGATCAGCCCGTCGCAGCCTTCCTTCTGGATGCCCGGCAGGCCCGCGAGAAATTTGTCGGTGACGTCCTTGCCCAATCCTTCCTTGCGGAAGACACGGCCCGGAATGCTCAGCACCTCGGTGCGCTCCAAGGTCTTGCCCGAGGCATCGAAATGGCGCAATTCGAAGCGAGCCTCGGCCACGTCGTGGATCTTGCCCAGGTTGTGGTCCAGGCGCACCACCTCCAACCACTTGGCCTGGGGCGTGACCATCTTCCAGGAGGCCAGGTTGTCCAAGGCGGTTCCCCACAGCACCGCCTTCTTGCCCCCGGCGTTCATCGCGATGTTGCCGCCGATGCATGAGGCCTCAGCGCTGGTGGGATCCACTGCGAAGACGAACCCCCCGCGCTCGGCCGCATCGGCCACGCGCTGGGTAACGACGCCGGCTTCGGTGTAGATGGTGGCCACGGGCCGGCCCACACCCGGCAGCTGCACCATCTCCACTTCCGTCATCTGCTCGAGCTTCTCGGTGTTGATCACCGCGCTCTTCCAGGTCAAGGGCACCGCACCGCCGGTGTAACCCGTGCCACCACCACGCGGGATGATGGTCAATCCCAGGTCCACGCAGCCCTGGACCAGGGCCGCCATCTCGGCCTCGGTGTCGGGCGTGAGCACCACAAAGGGGTACTCGACGCGCCAGTCGGTGGCGTCGGTCACATGCGACACGCGCGACAGGCCGTCGAACTTGATGTTGTCCTTGGCGGTGTGGCGACCCAATAGCTTGCGGGTGCGCCGGCGCAGCTCGTCCATCTGGTCGAAGGAGCGCTCGAAGGCCTTCACACTGGCCTGGGCTGCCACCAGCAATTCGCCCACCAGGGCATCACGTGCGGCGTCTTCGGATGCTGATCGCCGGCGCTCGATTTCCTGCAATCGGTGATGCAGGGCTTCCACCAGCAGACGGCGCCGCCGGGGGTTGTCCAGCAGGTCGTCCTGCAAGTAGGGATTGCGCTGCACCACCCAGATGTCGCCCAAGACCTCGTAGAGCATGCGGGCCGAGCGGCCGGTCTGGCGCTCCTGGCGCAGGCGGTTGAGCAGTTCCCAGGCACGCGCACCCAACAACCGGATCACGATCTCCCGATCGGAAAACGAGGTGTAGTTGTAGGGGATCTCGCGCAGCCTTTGCGGCTGCGCCCCGTCCTGCGCGGCCACACCGGCATCCAGGTCACCCAGCGCGGTCAGGGAAAGGGGAGCATTCATGGAAAAAACGGCAGCATCGGCGGGCTGAGGAAGGCCCGCTTCCCGACACTGCCCCGTTATGCTAACCGAGAGGGTTCCGCCTGACTGACGCCAGGGTTTCAGTGCACTTGGCGATCCGAGTCGGGCGCCGGCAAGGACTTGAGCTCACGCAGGCGCGGCACCCGCCAGGCCAACAGGGCCAACAGGAGCGATGTGGCCCCTGCGAAGGCCAGGGCCCAGCGCAGGCCCACGTACTCCCCCAACCAGCCACCGATCAAGGCCCCCGGGCCTGCGGCCAGCAGCGTCAACCAGCGCATGGTGCTGGTCATGCGGCCCAGCAGTGGTGCCGGCGTTACCGCCTGGCGCAGGGCCAGAAAGTTGATGAAGATGAAGATGGCCCCGGCACTGAAGCTCGTCAGCATCGCAGCGAACATCGCCACACCGATGTCGCCGGTGGGAGCCAGGGCCAGCATCAGCCATCCCAAGCCCGTGATCGCAAACCCCAGCAGCATGCAGGGCCCTGGGCCGATGCGCGCACTCACGCGCCGGCCCATCACGCTGGCCACCACCGTGCCCACACCGAGCGCCACATAAGACAGGCCGATCGACTGCTCGTCCATGCCCAACACCCGGGTGGCGAACAGGATCTGCACCACCACGGCGGCATAGTGGGCCATCTGCCACAGCCCCACCGTCACCGCCAAGGTCACCAGCAGCGGGTGCCCTGCCACGAAGCGCAGGCCCTCCATCAGGTCGCGCCAAAAGGCCTCGGCGGTCGACCCTTCGACCGGCTTGGGCGGCGGCTCTTTGATGTCGATTCCGCGCAGGATCAAGGCCGAGGCCAGCAACAGCGCCGCGTCCACCAGCAGCGCCGCGGGCGCGCCCATCAGCTTGATCAGCGCGCCAGCCAAGCCAGGCCCAGCCACCTCGGCGCCGGAGTTGGCCATCGCGTTCTTGGCATGCGCCTCCACCAGCCGTTCGCGGGGCACCACCTGCGTGAGCACGATCTGCGCGGCGCTTCCGGCAATCGTGTGGATCGTGCCGATCACGAAGCCCACCATGTACATCCAGGGCATGGCCAGCCAGCCCATCCACCAGGCCAGGGGTACGCTGGCCAGTATCAGGCCGATCATCGACTCGCCCACCACATAGACCGGCAGCTTGCGCACGCGGTCCAACCACACGCCGCCGGGCAGGGAGAACAGCACGAAAGGCGCGATCTCCATGGCCGTCAGCAGTCCCATTTCGGTGGGGCTGGCGTGCAGCAACACGGCCGCGGTCAGCGGCAGCGCCAGCATCGTGATCTGTGCCCCGAAGGCGCTGGTGAGGATCGAGGTCCACAGCCGCCGATAGGCGGCATCTCGCAGCAGGTCGCCTTCAGCCAGGGTGGCCCAGCCCATCAGGCGGGCCCAAGCCAAAAGGGTGCGTTCGCGCCAGGTCAACTGCGGTAATCGGCGTTGATGCTCACATAGTCGTGCGACAGGTCGCAGGTCCACACCGTGGCCCGTGCAATGCCGCCGCGGTTGAGCACCACGCGCACGGTGATCTCGCTTTGCTTCATCACCCGCTGGCCGTCTTCCTCACGGTAGTCGGGGTGGCGACCACCGTTTCGCGCCACGTGCACATCGTCCAGAAAAAGATCGATCTTGGTTTGGTCCAGGTCGGTGATCCCGGCATACCCCACCGCAGCCAGGATGCGGCCGAGGTTGGGGTCGCTGGCGAAGAAGGCCGTCTTCACCAGGGGCGAGTGCGCGATCGCATACGCCACCTGCCGACACTCCTCCTTGGTCTGACCGCCTTCGACGCGCACCGTGATGAACTTGGTGGCGCCTTCGCCGTCGCGCACGATGGCCTGCGCCAGTTCCTGCGCCACGCCGAACAGGGCCTCGCGCAGCAGCGCGCCGTCCGGTGAATCCAAGTGCTCGATCGGTGGATGGCCCGCCTGGTTCGTGGCGATGACGATGAAGGAATCGTTGGTGGAGGTGTCGCCGTCGATGGTGATGCGGTTGAAGCTGCGATCGGCCGTCTCTCGCACCAACTCATCCATCAGGCGCGGCGCGATCACGGCGTCCGTGGCCACGAAACCCAGCATCGTGGCCATATTGGGCTTGATCATGCCCGCGCCCTTGCTGATGCCGGTGATGGTCACGGTTCTGCCCTGAATCACCACCTGGCGTGAGGCCGCCTTGGGCAGGGTGTCGGTGGTCATGATGCCTTCGGCGGCCACGGCCCAGTTGTCGGCCTTCAGATTGGCCAGGGCGGCGGGCAAGCCCGCTTCGATGCGCTCCACCGGAAGCGTCTCCATGATCACGCCGGTGGAAAAGGGCAGGATCTGCTCGGGCGCCAGGTTGAGGTGACGGGCCAGCGCGATGCAGGTCTGGCGCGCGCGGATCAGGCCGTCCTCGCCCGTGCCGGCGTTGGCATTGCCGGTGTTGATGACCAGGGCGCGAATGCCCTGCCCCCCCGGCTGATTGGCCTTGAGGTGATCACGGCTCAACTGCACCGGCGCGGCGCAGAAGCGGTTGAGCGTGAACACGCCCCCGACGCAGGCACCCTCCTCGACCGTGATGACGGTGAGGTCGCGCCGGTTGGCCTTGCGGATGCCGGCCATGGCGATGCCCAACTGAACACCGGCCACGGGTTTGAGGCTGGCGGGGTCGGGGGCCTTGAGGTTCACGGGCATGGAAAATTCCTCAGCTCAGTTTGCCGTGGCACTGCTTGTACTTCTTGCCGCTGCCGCAGGGGCAAGGGTCATTGCGGCCCACGCGCGGTACCTCGTCGGCCACGGTCGTCGGGTCTGTCTCCGAGCTCACCGATCCGTCTTCATTGGGGTGTGTGTAGGTGACGTTGCTCAGCTGCGTCGCACTCTCCTCGATGGCCTGCGCGGCCTGCTCGAGTTCTTCGGCCTGCTCGCGGGTCTGGATTCGCACCGTCAAGAGCGTCCGCGTGACCTCCAGCTTGACGGAGTCGAGGAGTTGCGAGAACAGCTCGAAGGCCTCGCGCTTGTACTCTTGCTTGGGGTTCTTTTGCGCGTAGCCGCGCAGGTGGATGCCTTGGCGCAGATAGTCCAACGCGGCCAGATGCTCGCGCCAGTGGGTGTCCAGGCTCTGCAGCAGCACCATGCGCATGAAGGGGGTGAACTGTTCCTCGCCCACGATGTCCAACTTGGTTTGGAACACATCGTCGGCCGCGGCCAGCACCTTCTCCTGGATGTCTTCGTCGGTGATGGAATCCGAGGCCTGCACGATCTGCGTCAGCGGCACTTCCAAGGTCCACTCATCACGCAGTGAGCGCTCGAGCGCGGCCAAGTCCCACTGCTCTTCCAGCGTCTCCGCAGGCACATGCAGACGTACCACCTGGGTGAGCGCTCCGTGGCGCAGGTTCCCGATGGTGTCCTTCAGGGAAGAGGCTTCGAGGATCTCGTTGCGCTGCTGGTAGACGACCTTGCGCTGGTCATTGGAGACATCGTCATATTCGAGCAGCTGCTTGCGCACATCGAAGTTGCGTGCTTCGACCTTGCGCTGGGCGCCCTCGATCGAGCGCGTGACGATCCCCGCCTCGATGGCTTCGCCCTCGGGCATCTTCAGGCGGTCCATGATGGCGCGCACGCGGTCACCCGCGAAGATGCGCATCAGCGGGTCATCGAGCGACAGGTAGAAGCGTGAAGAACCGGGGTCGCCCTGGCGACCGGATCGCCCGCGCAACTGGTTGTCGATGCGGCGGCTCTCGTGCCGCTCGGTGGCGATGATGCGCAGACCGCCCTCGGCCTTGACCTTCTCGTGCAGACCCTGCCACTCGGTATGCAGGGTGGCCACGCGCTCGGCCCGTACGGAGTCGGCCAGCGATTCATCGGCGTCCAGAATCTGCACCTGCTTCTCGACATTGCCGCCCAGCACGATGTCGGTACCCCGACCGGCCATGTTGGTGGCGATGGTGATCATGCCGGGACGGCCCGCCTGGGCCACGATCTCGGCTTCCTTGGCATGCTGCTTGGCGTTGAGCACCTG
>JBEAWD010000006.1:0-4311 GCA_041160585.1 Pseudomonadota bacterium
CACCATGGGGGCGGGCTCGTTGCAGCACGCCAGGTGCACACTGACCATGGGCGTGGGATCACCCGCCGCCACCGGCCTTGCCCCAGCGCGTCGCTGCAAGCTGCCCTCCCAGAACAACTCGGCAAACTCGAAGGCTTGGGTCAACAGGATCGCCGCCATGAGCAGCAGGGCCGGGACCAGCAAGGCCAACAACACCGCGTCCAATACGCGCAGGTAGTCGGCCAGCGGCCAAGTGGCCAAGACCACCACCAGGGAGGCCACGGCCTGCGCGGCGATGCCAAAGGCCAGGCGACCTGCGCGGCCCATGTTCGGTGTGCGCATCAGGAAGGGCCACAGCACCAGAATGCCCAGCAGTGCAGCCGCCGCAGCCTTGCCGCGCCAATAGGGGTCGCGCTCTGCAGGCCCTGTCCAATCGAACTTGGCCACGCGACGTGCATCCAGCACGCCCCAATGGGCACCAACCTGGCCTTCGGTGGCGACCTTCCACGGTTGGTCGATGGCCTCCATGAGGAAGTAGTCGGTGTTCGAACCTCGAAGCCGGGCAGAGGCCACGAACTCGCGCATGAATCGGGCCTGCGACAGGGGCGAAGCCGATGCCTGGTTGAGCGCGCCATCTACGCGCTTTTCCACCCTTGGGCCGGCACTGGGCCAGCCCACTTCCGCTATCACCACGGGCTTGCCTGGGTATCGCAGCCGTAGCTCGTCATAGCGACGCCAGACCTCGTGAACGGCCACCTCCACCGGCACGCCCTCCCAGTATGGAAGCAGGTGCGCTGCGATGAAGTCGACCTGCTCCACGAGCTCGGGGTGCGCCAGCCACACGTGCCAGGGCTCGGCGGTGGAGACTGGCACATCCAGGCTCGAACGCAGTCGCTTCAGGATGGCCAACACTTCCTCGTGCGGCACAAGTTGGTGCAGCTGGGTCTCGTTGCCTGCGATGACACGCTCGATGCTGCGGCCGCCAACGCGGGTCGCGAGCCCGTCGACCGAGTGCACAGCCGCCGTGGCACCGCCAAACTGCTGACGCTCCGCGGTCACCGCCGCCTCGATGGCCTGCAGTTCTTGTTCGTTGCGCGAGGCTTGCGTGTCGAGCCAGACCCCTGCCGTCAAGCGAAGGCCATGCTGCCGTGCCAACTGCGGCAGCGCGGGCAGCTCGGAGGCCGAATAGGTGCGCAAGCGCGAGGTGATGGGTGACAGTGCCGCCAAGTCGGCTGCAATGTCGTCGGTGCGCGGCCACTGACCCTCGAGTGGGCTTTGCCAGCGCTGAAACGCGTTGTAGGCCAGTCCTGCCACCGGGGGTGGCGCTTCCGCCGCAGGCAGCCCGAGATTCGCCCACCGCCACACGCACAGGGTGGCCAACATCAGGGCCAGGCACAAGAGTGCGTTGCCCATGCCCCTGAAGGAACGGCCGGTGCGCAGGGGTGCGTGTGTCTGCCTCATCTCAGCGGTCCACAATCCGGGCGGAGCACCCGAATCGGTTCATGGACGACGCCGCACCCCCATCTGCGCAGGACAACCCGCGCCCTTCGCACCAGCCAGGCACGCCACGCAGGCCACGCACGCCACGTGCCGGCGCGCGCACTTGGCTGTGGCTGTGCTGCCTGCTGGTGGGTTTGCTTGGCCTCTTGCCGCAGGCCGTGCCGGTACTTGGGACCACCGTGGCGACCGAGCGCTTGGCCTGTTTGTCTTACGCGCCCTTTCGGCGCGATGGCCACACCCCCCTGGACCCGCGATTGAAGCTCAGCGATGCGCACTTGCTCGAAGACCTTCGGCTGATGGCGCAGTGGACCGGCTGCATCCGCACCTACGGCACAGACCACGGTCAGGACCGCATCCCCGCGCTGGCCGGGCCACTGGGGTTGACGGTGGTGCAAGGCGCTTGGATCAGCCGAGATCCTGTGGGCAGCCAGCAGGAAGTGGACAGGGCGATCGCGCTGGCCCGCGCGCACCCCGACATCGTGCGCTTGCTGGTGCTGGGCAACGAGGTGCTCTTGCGCCAGGAGCGCAGCCCCCAGGACTTGGCGGCGATTCTGCGCGATGCACGACAACGGACGACGGTGCCGGTCACATACGCCGATGTGTGGGAGTTCTGGCTGCGCCATGCCGCGGTGCTGGCCCCCGAGGTGGATGTGGTGGCCGCGCATGTGCTGCCCTACTGGGAGGATGTGCCCATCGGCCTCGATCAAGCGGTGGCGCACGTGCTGTCTATCCACCGCCATCTGTTGCAGGCCTTTGCAGGCAAGCCCGTTTGGATTGCCGAGACGGGTTGGCCATCGGCGGGGCGGCAGCGCGGGCCGGCTGTGCCCGGCGTTCGAGAACAGGTGCAATTCGTGCGCGAACTGCGCGCGCAGCTGCATGGCCAGGGCGTCGACTACAACCTCATCGAGGCCTTTGATCAGCCCTGGAAGCGTCAGTTCGAAGGTGCGATGGGCGGTGCCTGGGGTGTGGCCAACGCGCAGGGGGTTTTGCGCGACCCCGGCAAGGGCTTGCTTCCGGCAGACCCGCTGGCCGTGGGCGCCTGTTGGGGTGCGGCCTTGGGCTTGCTGATGGCCTTTTTTCTGAAGGCCTTGCAGGGGCTTCGCATGGGCAAAGGTGGTGCGCCACGGGATGATGATGGGGGCGCGGTGGCCGTTGCCTGCCTGGGGGTCACGATGGGGATGCTGCTGGGGGCTCACCTGACCACGGCTTCCATTTGGTGGCGCAATCCAGCGGAATGGGTGATTGGGCTGGTGCACGCGGGGCTGGCCCTTGTGGTGTGCATCGGCTGTCTGATGCGATTCGCATCGCTGCCGCACCGGCTGCCCACGGCGGTGTTGCGGGCTTGGCTGCTGGTGACCGCCTGGCAGGCCTTGACCCTGGTGTTCGATGGACGGTACCGCCCTTTGCCGGCACTGTTGGTGGCTGCGCCGGCGGTGGGCTTGTGGTGCACGCCGGCCACCGTTGCCTGGTGTCGAACGGGCCCAGCCGATCGCTTTCTCGCGGGGGTGCTCGCTGCCGCCGCCCCCGTGCTCATCGTGTTCGAGGGTCTGGCGAATACGCAGGCCCTGACGCTGGCCATGGCGTGGCTGTTGGTGGCCGCCGCGGTATGGGCCGCAAAGGGTGACCACCTCGGTCGTCATGACGGGCTTGACCCGGTCGGGAACGAGCGGGCCTCAAGCGCGCGCAGCTGAACAGCGGCCAGCGCACACAACAGTGCCGTCAGGGCTGACCGGTCGGCGTCGTAAAGCACCAGGCCCACGACCGAGACGAGCAGCCCAGCCCACGACACCCACTTTGCCGCGCCCTTCAGGAGGAGGGCTGTTGCGAGGGCCGCATGTGATTGACACCACCGCACGGTCACCAAAGCCCCCCAGGCCAACACGGTCAGCCCGGCAGCCGTGGTGCTCAGGCGGTGGTCAATGAAGGCCTGAATGACGAGGTCTCGGGCTGGGCAGGGCCACTGCAAAGGCGCCAGTTCACAACGCACGCCCATGCCTTCGGCCTGCACCCACTGATGGCGTGCCCAATAGGCCAGGCCCAGGGCAGCTGCGGGCCCGCACCACCAGATCATGGACGCGACGCCGCCAAGCGTGTGGTTCGTGCGCCGGGACCCTCGGCTGAGAATGCCTGCAGCAGGTGGTCCGTCAGGTCATGCAGACCGCCCAGCACCGCACGCGGGGGCTCGACGCCGGGCCGGTAACCCATCGTCACGAAGCGCTGCAACAGCCTTTCGTTGCGGGACACCAGATACACCGGCACATCCCAGGAAGCGCCCTCCCCGGTCACGCTGGCCGCCGGTTGATGATCGCCCACGAAGATGTAGAACGCCTCGCGTCCGGTGTGCTCGCGCAGGTAGTCGCCCAACCAGCGATAGGTGTAGTGCACCATCCGCACATAGTCCGGGCGCATCTGGGTCCAGTTCGGGCGCTCAGCCAGTGCGCGCTGCGTGTCGGTTTCGTCGAACGGCTCAGGCGTCAACAGCCGTCCCCAATCGCTTTGGTATGGCGGCACCGGGCTGAAGGGCAAATGCATCGTGATGGTCGGAAAGAAGGTGAAGCGCGGTTTGGCGCCATGTCGCCGGGGATACAGCGCCTCCAGCTTGGCCACGGCGTACTGGTCGGGAATCTTCCAAAAGCCGATGGACGGCCCCGGGTAGTCGAGTGCCGGCCCGTCGACGTACTGGTCGAAGCGGTAGAAGGCCCGTTCCGGCCATGGCCAGAAAACCCCAGGGTAGACACCAAAGGTCTCGTAGCCCTGCGCCTTGAACAGGGTGACCAGGGTTTCGCGTTGGGTGGTCAGCAGCACATCGTGCCGCATGGGGTCGGTCAGGTC
>JBEAWD010000018.1:0-4044 GCA_041160585.1 Pseudomonadota bacterium
ATGAACTCGCCCTTGTGGGCCAGCACCGTGTCGAGCAGGGCGCCGCGGCTGCCGCTCATGCGAGTGAGCCCGCCTGCTGCTGATGCTGCTGCTGCGCAGCCAGGGCCTGGTTGATGCTGGCAAGCACCTGCTGGGGTGTGCCAAAGGCCTGCTGCACGCCCTCATGCAGCAACAACATGCGGTCGGCCACCTGGAGGATGCCGGGGCGGTGCGTCACCACCACCACGGTCGTTCCCCGCTCCCTGAGGGCTTGCAGGGTGTCCAGCAAGGCATGGTCGCCGGCTTCGTCCAGGCTGGCGTTGGGTTCGTCGAGCACCACGAAGCGTGGATGGCCGTAGAGGGCGCGGGCCAGGGCCACGCGCTGCCGCTGACCGCCGGACAGGAACGCCCCGTTGGGCCCCACTTGCGTGGCGTAACCCTGGGCCATGGCGGTCAGGGTGTGGTGGATGCCCACGGCGCGTGCTGCGGCTTCCACCAGGGCGGGGTCGGGCTCTGCAAACCGGGCGATGTTCTCCGCCACGCTGCCCTCGATCAGGTCGACCGTCTGGCCCACGTAGCCCACGAAAGGCCCCAGCTCAGCCTTGTTCCAGCTGTGGATGTCGACCCCATCCAGGCGCACCTTGCCCTGCATCGCGGGCCACAAGCCGATCAGCAGCCGCGCCAGGGTGCTCTTGCCGGAGCCGGAGTGGCCCATCACGGCCAGGATCTGGCCGGGGTGGAGCTCGAAGGCCACCCCGCGCAGGATGGGTGCGCCGCCGGCCGGGGCACCTGCCACCAGGGCCTCCACCTTCAGGTGACCCTCGGGCGCCGGCAGCGCCATCGTGCGCGCCTTGGGGGGGTGGTCCTGCAGGGCGTGGCCCAGGCGCGCATAGGCCTCGCGCGCGTTGCCCACGTTGCGCCAGCCGGCGATCAGCTGCACCAGTGGGCTCATGGCCCGTGCACTGAGCAGGGCAGCGACGAAGATGCCGGAGCGGCCCGTGTCGAACTCGCCCTGGATCATCAGGAGGGCCCCCAGCGCCATCATCAGCGCCAGGGTGTTGCCCGCCACCCAGCGCGCTGCGGCCTGGATGTGCCCCGAGGCCTCGGAGGCCTGCTGCTGCAAGGCCAGCGCCGCCATGCGGTCCTGGGCCCAACGGGCCCGCATGCCCGCTCCCATGCCCAGGGCCTGCACCACCTCGGCGGCGCGCAGGCCTTCCTCGGCGCGGCGCTGGGCGTTGCTGGACAGGCGGTTGGCCTCCTGCAGTGGCGCCTGCGTGGCGCGCTCGTTCAGGCCGGCCAGCAGGCTTTGCAGCACCATGCCCCCGAGCGCAAACGCGCACAGCAGGGGGCTCATCCAGGCAATCAGCGCCAGGCAGACCCCGGCCACGGGCAACTGCAGCACGGCCAGTGCCTGGGGGGTGGCCATGAAGTTGCTGAGGCGCTGAAGGTCGCTCAGCGGCAGGGCGCTCGAAGCCGGGCTGCTCAGGCGCTGGGTGTAGACCAACCCGAAGCAGCGCACGGCCAGGCGGTGGTCCAGCAGGGAACCGGCTTCGCGCAGCGTCTCGGACGCCGCCCACTCGCAGCCCTCGGCCACTGCGTACACCAGCAGCATCAGCACCACCAGCATCACCAGCGTCTCGGCGTTGCGACTGGTCACGACGCGGTCGTAGACCATCATGATGAACGCCAGGGGCGCCAGGCTGAGCAAGCCGGCGACCAGGCACAGCCCCTCGGCCTTGACCAGCCAGGGGCCGAGGCTGGCCACGCAGGCCCTCAGTTCCGAGCTCGCCATTTCCTGCCTAGGCCTTTCGATGGGTCTCGCCTGGATGCGCCTGTTGCTCGAGGTGATCCGAAGGCTCCAGGTTGTTCTCTCTCAGAAATCCGATGTAGCGCTGCGCGAGTTTCCTCCGATTGTCGAAGAATGCAGCCACGTCGAATTCCTTGACGGCACTTTCCACCTGGGCGCGTGAAATCCCGCCGGCAATATCCTTGACGAAGACGTGAGGAACCTGCATGAGTTCACAGAGTTCCTGCGTACGGGAATCATGGACGATGCAGATAGCAGGCGTTCCCACCTGCAGGGCCAACATGACTCCGTGGATTCGGGGCCCGATCACGGCATCGACTCGCTGGTAGTGCTCCATCCACGAGCCGATACTGAAATACACCTCGCCGTAGGTGCTCAGCCATTTTCTGAACTCGGCGGGCGTCATTTCCGGGCAGGACGCATCGACCAATTCCTGGATGACGCTCTGCGGGAGCAGATCCAGCCCGCCACGGTGGCTGTGCAGCATCTCCAGCGGGGACTGGGCGATGTATTTGCCCGCGTTACTTGCCGCGAGCTTCGCCAGGCCTCTCTCGATGGTGTGGAGATGTTTCCACCTGTAGTGGCCCGCGACCGTGCTGATGATGTCTATCCTGGATTGCGACTTCTCCAGCAGTCTCGCGCGGACTCGAGACTCGTCGCCGATGAAGAGCGACGGGCATCCGAGAACTGCCGCGTTCTGTCCAAACCCCAGATGCTCGAGCACCTTGAACGTGAAATCCCCCCTGACACTGATGTTGGGGCCGGGGGTAGGTGCATGCTGCGCAATGGACTGCAGCCAGGAAATCGTGCCCGGGGGCACGTCAGGGATGGTCTTGTGGAGCGAGGATTGGGCGCCCAGGCCAATCGCCACGATATTCTGAGGAATACCCGAGAGCTTGCGGCCCATGTTGCCCATGTCGACATGTTCGCCAACCTGGTTTGCGCAGGGAATGATCATCAGGCTGCCTGCAGCCTGGATGGCCTGTTCGCCCGCATGCCAGTTCACGGCCGGCCCGTCGATCTTGATCGTCCGTTCGATGGCGTAATGGAATGCGAGGTTTCCGGTGTTGCCCCCCACGAGTTCGTTCAGCGTGGTGGTGGGAAGGTACTGGAAATCCTCGATGTGGGCATCGAGCCCGAAAATAAAGACTTTCATGGGATTCGGGAAGCCAGTTTCATGTGGGCGGCCGCAGTCATGCGGTTCGTCAGGGGCCTGGAGATATTCATTCGCAACTTGTTCCAGCGGGAAGGATTCGAGGCGATTTCCCGGATGCGGCTGGACCACTCGTGTGCGTTGCCACACGGGACGGTGAATCCGTCGAAGCCGTGCGCCACCTTTTCCTGCATGCCCCCGATATCCGAAACGAGCAGCGGCCTGCCACACACGAACGCTTCCTGAATCACCATCGGCGAGTTCTCCCACCAGATCGAGGGCACCACGACCCAGTCCACGCCGGCCATGCGGCTGCGCAGTTCATGGGGCGGGTAGGGGCCCTTCCAATGCACCACGCCGCGCTCCATCAGCGGCGCACGCAGCCGCTCCACCTTGTTGCGGTACTCCTCGGGCTGCAGTTCCAGGTTCGCGCCGTGCACCTCCAGGACGATCTTGTCGGCGTCCTCCCGCTTCATCAGCGCCAGCGCCTCGAGCACCACGTCCAGCCCCTTGTAGGGTGTGATCTGCCCGAAGAACCCGAACCGGTTGCGCGTCTCGCCGGCGGCCAGCGGGCGTGGGGGCAGCGGCTCCTCGTCGGCCTGGCCGTTCTCGATGACGGTGATCCTGTCGGGACGCAGGCCCCAGTCGATGTAGCGCTGGCGCAGGAACTCCGAGGGCGACACGAACTGGTCCACCAGGTCGAAGTGGCCCATGAAGTAGTGCTTGCGCAGCCAGAAATCCTCTGGCGGGGTGTCGGGAAAGCAGCGCGAGCAGTCGTCGGGGCTGGAGCGGCCGCACAGCCGGAAGCTGCCGGTCTTGATCATCTGGCCCTGGTTGCGGCAGATGGCCATGTACTCGTGCAGGGTCATCAGGATCCGGATCGTCGGATCCACCTGCTTGATGACACGCAGGTATTCCAGGCCCAGGTGCGCGTAGTGGTGGGTGTGCACGACCGTGGGCTTCAGTGCACGGATGAGGTCGGCGAACCACGTGACCACCGACTCATGGTGCAGCTCCTTCATGCGATGCCAGTCGTGCACGGCCTGTTCCCAGAGGAACTCGTTGGGCCTGCGCAGGCTGATCTGGCCCCTGGCGCCGCGGCCCC
>JBEAWD010000039.1:0-4817 GCA_041160585.1 Pseudomonadota bacterium
CAACGGATCATGGCCGATCACGGCAAACACCCACTATGAGCACGTCCATCGACTTCCTGGTGGTGGGTGGGGGCATTGCCGGTCTGTCGGCCGGATGGCGTCTGGCCGCGCATGGACGTGTACTGGTGCTGGAGCGGGAGGAGACGACGGGTTATCACTCATCAGGGCGCTCGGCCACTTATTACCACTTCGGGATAGGCAACCGGGCGGTTCGATGGCTCACCCAGGCCAGCGGCGAATTCTTTACTGCACCGCCGAAAGGATTCGCGGAACACCCGCTGGCCACGCCGGCGCCAGCCATGATGGTCATCCGCCAAGGGCAGGACGACATCTTGGAGCGCAATCTCGCGGAAATGCACGCCATCACCGGCACTACGCGTGAGATCGAGCCGGCCGAAATGCTGGCCCACGTGCCGGTCCTGAAGCTCCAGCCTCCGCACGAAGCGGGCATCACGCGTGCATTGATCGATCCAGCTGCCGCAAGACTGGACGGACACGGTCTGATGATGGGTTACCTGCGCGGTCTCAAGGAACGGGGCGGCACGCTCGTCACCAGTGCCGAGGTACTGGCTATCCATCACGCCGGCGGGCGCTGGCACACCCGAACTTCCCAGGGCGACTTCAGCGCACCAGTGTTGGTCAACGCAGCCGGTGCGTGGTGCGATGAGATGGCCCGCCTTGCGGGCGTCGAGCCGCTAGGGCTGAAACCGCTGCGGCGCACCATCATCTGCTTCGACCCTCCCCCGGGTGTGAGCGTCCACGGCTGGCCGCTCGTACGGTCGCTAGCCGACGAGTTCTATTTCCTGCCCGAGACGGGGCAGTTGCTGGCTTCCCCAGCTGATGAAACAGCCTCACCGCCCTGCGATGCCCAACCGGACGAATACGACGTCGCGCTGGCGGCCTGGCGCGTGGAAGAGGTGACCACCCTGCAGGTGCGGCAGGTCAAGCACAAGTGGGCGGGCCTGCGAACCTTCTCCGCAGACCGAACCCCGGTGGCCGGCTTCGATCCGGCTCACCCTGGATTTTTCTGGCTGGCCGGCCAAGGCGGCTACGGCCTGCAGACCTCGCCGGCGATGTCGATGGCCTGCGAGAGCCTCATTACCGGCAAGGCCTGGCCCGAGCCCATGGCAGCGACTGTCGACATGCTTTCGCCAGCACGTTTCCGCTAGGGCTTGCCTTCCCCGTAGCGGGGAATTCCGTGACTTTGATAGAAGGAGGAAAAGCCGATGACCCGCATGACCTCCACCATGTCGCTCAGGATCCAGCGGATGGTGTGGGAGCCGGTTCGTTCGCACCAGGGCAACCACTCCCACATCTCCGGTTGACTGCGATCGGTGAAGTCGATCTCCAACTCGAAATTCGAGGGCAGCGACAGTGGCTTGATTTCGTGGCGCTTGGCCAGCCCCTTGGCCACCCCTTCAGCAATCAATCGCTGGGCAACGGCAGGCTTGAGCGAATCGATGGCGGTCAAACCCAGAGCCTTCTTGGTCACCACCATCTCGGTTTGCGGGAAGTACTGTCGGCAATGCTCGATGTAAGCATCGTCACCCGAGGTAAACACCAGCGGGACCTTGAAATGCGCGGCCAATAGTGCGTTGAGTGTGGTCTCAGAATGAGAAACGCCGTTGAGCCGGACATCCCGGAAGGCTCCGACGAACGTATGCGAGAGGATACCCCCCCTGGAAGTGGCGTTCGAGTGGTGACCAATGAAGATAGCCGCGTCATAGGTTCCGTCTTGTATACCCTCCATCTGCACCAATGCTCGAGGCCAGGAGCGGACCAATCGAGCGCAGTCGGGCAACTCATCGAACAAAAGGTTGTGTGCAGTTCCATGACCATCCGTGATGATGATCTCCTGCGCCCCGGCCTCAATGGCCGCCCTGCAGGCCGCCGCCACTTCCTGTGTCATCCAGCGTCGGCCCGACTCGTAGTCGAATCGACCAGGCCCAGTACTTGGCAAGTGGGCGATACCCGCCACGCCCTCAATGTCTGCACTCAAGAAGATTCTCATTTCGTCACCTGATTGAAAGGAATGCCTTTGTCGACGCGTATCTCTTCTGGGAGACCCAGCACACGCTCTGCGATGATGTTGCGCAGAATCTGATCGGTTCCGCCCGCAATCCGAAGCGCGGCGCTCCAATTCCAAGTACGCTGGACCGACGACCAAAGCGAGTCAGTCTCCTCATCCACCACAAGCGAACCCTGACCCGCCAGATCCATCAGAAAGGTGGACATCCGCTGTGCTTGCCTGGCCTTGAGCAGTTTTCCGATGGACTGCTCGGGTCCCGGTGTGCTGCCCTTGCTCAGAGCGGTGAGGGTTCTGCATTGATGCAGTCGCAGACCCTCGTCCACGATCCACGCGTCGGCCATAGACTCGGCAACGGCCGGATCCGAGAGGTCACCTCTGTCCGCCAGTAGGCTGAGCATAGACTGCGCGGTCAGCAATCCCAGCTCGGTCCCAACTGTCAACCGTTCGAACATCAGCGTGGTCAGGGCTACCTTCCAACCGCCTCCGACCGGACCCAGGCGCTGTTCATCTGGAATGCGAACGCCAGTGAAGAACACCTCGTTGAACTCGCTCTCGCCCGCCATCTGGCGAATCGGCCTCACCTCAATACCCGCACTCTTCATGTCGACGAAGAACATGGTCAATCCGGCGTGCTTTGGCACCGTTGGATCCGTACGGGTCAGCAACAGCCCAAAGTCCGAGAACTGAGCGCCGGTGGTCCAGACCTTTTGTCCGTCCACCATCCAATCGCTGCCCTCTTGCTCACGTTCTCGACGAGCGCGCATCCGGATGCCGGCCAGATCGGAGCCCGCTGCGGGCTCACTGAAGAGCTGACACCAGATTTCCTCGCCGTAGAGGGCAGTCCTCACATAGCGGTCCTTATGGTGCTGGTTGCCATAGGCCATGAGGGTCGGCAGGCACATGCCTATTCCAATCTCGAAGTATCCGAAGGTCGAGCGCCACTTCGACTCCTCCTGCAGGTAGATCAGATGCTGGATAGGAGTACCGCCGAGCCCCCCGAATTCACGCGGCCAGGTCACAGCGGCATATCCGGCGGCCGCCTTCTTGGCTTGCCAAACACGAGCTGCCGCCAGCCGTTGATCGGCAGGCAATCCATCCCCGACGAAGTCGCGCGGATGGCGCTTCGGTTCAGCATTGGCGGCCAACCATTCGCGCACTGTGGCCCGAAACTGAGCCTCTTGCGGACTGTCTTCAAAGTTCATGAGCAATGGTCATGTGCTGACGGTGAAGCAATTGGGCGATCCGCCGCTTCCATTCCCGTGATGAGCCAAGGGAAAGTGCTGTGGAACGCGAACGCTTGTAGAACGGATGAATATCGGCTTCCCAGGTGAAGCCAATTCCGCCATGCAGTTGTAGCGCCTCCCGGGCCGCAAACTCAAAAGCTTCTGAGGCCGAGACACGCGCGCACGCCGCGGCCAGAGGGAGCGCCGGGTCATTGGTTTGCGAGGCCCATGCACCGTGATAAGCATGTCCGCGGGCGATTTCGTTCTTCACCCAAACATCGGCCATGAGGTGTTTGACGGCCTGGTACGACGCCACGGTTCGTCCAAAGGTCTTGCGCTGCAAGGTGTAGTCGCGTGCGATGTCCAAAGCCCGCGAGGCGCCGCCGAGTTGCTCGAACGCCAGTAGCACCGCAGCCCGGTTTCGAATGCCTTGGTATGACCCTGCCGGGCAGTTCATTGGCTCCGAGCGAACAGCGTTGAGAGCCAACTCCGCCATAGGAGACCCCGGATCCAGAACGCGAAGCGGATGCCGAGACACGCCATCCTGATGTAGGTCGATCAGAACCGCGCAGTCATCAGCCGACATCACGACCAGGAAGTCCGCAACCGCTCCTGCGGGAACAGCCGCATATCGGGCGGTCAGGCGCTCACCGTCGGCATCAATCGGCGCGAAGCACATCGAACCGACTGCTTCACCTCGCGCCAATTGCGGCAGCCACCGCTCACGCTGCGAATCGGTACCGCTGTGCAGCAGGGCTTCGGTGGCCAGATATACGCTAGGCAAAGACGGCACTGGTGCGCAGACGCGTCCGATTTCCTCGGCGCAGGCGGCCAACTCCAACATACCCAGGCCCGAACCGCCCCATTGCTCGGGTATACGGGCGCCAGTCACGCCCATCTCAGCGAGTACGCCCCACGCTGGCTTACTGATGAGACCACCGGGGTGGAACATACCGTCCTCTAGACAGCGACGGACTTCCGCCATGTTGCAGGAGCGCTCCAGGGCTCTTCGCACCTCGGCCGTCATGGCCTTGATGTCATCGGAAAAATCGAAGTTCATGTAACCTCGGTCAGCAGTGCAGCAATGGGACTCGGACGGTGTCGAGCAAGCTTCAACACCTGCACCACCAAGGCATCGAAGGCGCCAACATCAGGCATCAGCCCTTCGTTGACTGCTTCACGTGCCAAAGCGCACAGCGCAGCGATGTCATTTGGCCCGATACGCTGGATCTCCCGGGCCAGGCTGTCCACATCTCCCCTCGCCCGGCGCAGCCTTCTGTCGGCAAAAAAGAGGGTCCTCAGTCGCTTCGATTGAACAGAGCGCAGCAGGTAGTCGAACAACTGGCGTTCCCGTTCCAGGGCTTGATCAATTGGCAGTTTCAGGCCGGCTTGCATCAATTCGAGCGTAGCCCAGGCTGCCTCAAAGTCTGGGGCCGATTCGGCAAAGCGATCGCGGCGACGATCGAATGCCTGCGCGACATGGCTCTCATCTTCAAGACGCCAATGCCGGGGGTCGCTAATGCGTCGCTTGTTGACGCTCGTCAGCGCTAGGCTTGTAGTTGCAT
>JBEAWD010000041.1:0-7162 GCA_041160585.1 Pseudomonadota bacterium
TCAAGACCACGGTCCCCAAGGCCAAGGAACTGCGCCGTGTGGTCGAGCCCCTGATCACCCTGGGCCGCACGCCCACGGTGGCCAACCGTCGCCTGGCCTTTGCCCGCCTGCGCGACCGCGACATCGTCACCAAGCTGTTCAACGAACTCGGCCCGCGCTACGCCACCCGTCCGGGCGGCTACACCCGCATCCTGAAGATGGGCTTCCGCGTGGGCGACAACGCGCCGATGGCCTTCGTCGAATTGGTGGACCGCCCTGAGGTGGCCGCTGAAGAGGCGCCCAGCGCCGAGTAAATCCACGCAGCATCCGCCCCGCCAGGGCCCGAGCGCTCTTGGTCAGGTTGATCGCTGAGGGTGTGCAAAGCCGGCTTCGTGCCGGCTTTTCTGTTGTCAGTGCGCGTGCTGCATCAGGTCTTCCAGGTCAACCACCTCCAAGGCCTTGATGTGCGTGGCCTGCAGCACCACCTTGGGCGCCATGCCGGCTCGCATCGCCTCCTTCCAACGCAGCGCGCACAGACACCAGCGGTTGCCGGGCTTGAGGCCCTTGAAGCGCCACTCCGGGCGCGGGGTGATGAGGTCATTGCCTTGTGACCGGCTGTACTCCAGGAATTCCGCTGACATCACGGCGCAGACCACGTGCAGGCCACGGTCGTGTTCGTCGGTGTTGCAGCAACCATCGCGAAAGTAGCCGGTGAGCGGGTCGTAGGAGCAGGCCTGCAGTTCTTGGCCCAGCACGTTCAGGGCCGCATGGAGGTCGGTGTGGTGGGGCATGGGCTTCCAAGGCGAAGTGCGCTATACTAACCCTCTCAGTCGCGGGATGGAGCAGCCTGGTAGCTCGTTGGGCTCATAACCCAAAGGTCGCAAGTTCAAATCTTGCTCCCGCAACCAAACAAAGCCCTGTGAATGCAGGCACCCTTGAAGGCCGCGTCAATGCGGCCTTCGTCATTTCGAGCTGCTCCATGGCCCACACCCCAAGGGTCTGGAAGGCTTGCAGCGCGTGCACCTGACGCCCCGTCAGCTCGAGGTGCTGGGCTTGATCGGTCAGGGCATGACGAATCGGCAGATCGCTGACAAGCTCGACATCATCGAAGCCACGGCCAAGGCCCACGTGTCGGCCATCTTCAAGGAGTTGGGTGTCCTCAGTCGCACACAGGCCCTGCTCGCGGCCCAGCGAATGGGGCTGCTGGACACCTCGGCGTAAAGGCGTTGGCGCGCCAGCGTGGGTTGAAAATTCAACACCGCAGACCGGATTGACTGCACACTTGCGCCCATGTCGACAAGACCTCTACACCGCTTCCTGTCGAGCGCCGCGCTTCTTTGCGCCGCGCTGGTCACCTCCTTACCGCTGTCTGCGTTCGCACAGGCTTGGCCTGCGGCCAAGCCGATTCGACTGGTGATTCCCTTCCCGGCCGGCGGCGCCACCGACATCATTGCGCGGCAAGTGGCCCAGCGACTGGGTGCTGCGATCGGCCAACAGGTGGTGGTGGACAACAAGCCGGGTGCTGGCGGCGCGATCGGCTCAGATATCGCGGCCAAGTCGGCACCTGACGGCTACACGCTGTTGATGGCCACCAGTTCCACCCACTCCATCGGGCCCTTGCTCAACCCCAAGACGCCCTACGACGCGGTCAAGGATTTCGCACCCATCGTGCACGTGGCCAATGCGGCCAGCGTGTTGGTGGTGGGTCAGGCCTTTCCGGCGCAATCCGCGCGTGAACTCGTGGACCTGATCAAGCGCAACCCGGGCCGCTACAACTACGGCTCCAGCGGCATCGGCACTTATCCGCACTTGTCAGCGGAAATGTTCAAGTGGCGCGCGGGCGGCTTGTTTGCGGTGCACATTCCCTACCGCGGCACCGGCCTGGTGATCACGGACCTGGTGTCTGGCCAGATCGGGTTCCTGATGGACAGCCTCGTCTCGGCGCAGACGCACATCCGCAGCGGCAAGGTGCGACCACTGGCCGTCACGGGGATGCGCCGCTCGCCCACACTGCCGCAGGTACCGACGTTTGCAGAGGCGGGAGTGCCAGGCATGGAGTTGGTGTCGAACTGGTTCGGGCTGTTCGCGCCGGCCGGCACGCCGGCTGACGTGCTGAACCGCCTGAACCGTGAGATCAACGCCATGCTCAAGTCACCCGACTTCATCGAGGCACTGGACAAGGTGGGCGCCGAAGGGGTGGGCGGGACGGCTGAAGAGTTCTCCAGAACCTACCGCAGCGAAGCCGAGAGCTGGCGGGCGCTCATCCAAAGGGCAGGTATCAAGGCGGAGTAGGGCCGAGAAGGGCCGAGAAGGGGCGCGGCGCAGAGGCGAGCGAACCGGCCCGCGTTCTTGAGGCTTGGCGCATCCCGGTACCCGTCATGGGATTGAGGGATTCTTGAATTTTCACAAATTACTGAAAATTCAGGCATCATATGGGTTGTTGCAACGCAATTCCCATCGGCATCGTGTCACCCCACCTCACTCCCCTGGTTCGCAGCTTCGTGGCCCACTTCGGCGAGATGGGCAGCCGTTGGGGCATCAACCGCACTGTCGGGCAGATCTATGCCCTGATCTACGTCGCGCCTGAGCCCTTGAATGCAGACGAGATCGCTGAGGCCCTGGAGTTCAGCCGCAGCAACGTGAGCATGGGTCTCAAGGAGTTGCAGGCCTGGCGACTGGTGAACCTTCGGCACCAGGCAGGTGACCGGCGCGAGTACTTTGAAGCACCGGGCGATGCCTGGGAGGTGTTTCGCACCTTGGCTGAAGAACGGCGGCGCCGCGAGATCGAGCCCACCCTGACCATGTTGCGCAATGCCTTGTTGGAAGAGCCCACCACGCCGGAAGACCGGCACGCACAGAAGCGCATGAAGGGCATGCACGACCTCATCGAGCTGATGTCGAGCTGGTTCGATGATGTGCAGCGCATGGACGCGGCCACGCTGGCGCAGCTGATGAAGATGGGCGCCAAGGTGCAGCGCCTACTGGAATTCAAGGACAAGCTCAAGGTGGTGTCGGGCGGCCGGGCCTGAACACACGCCACAGACCCACCCAGCTGGAGTACACAAGATGGACGCACTCGTGCTGGCCCGCATCCAATTCGCGGCCAACATCACCTTTCACATTCTGTTCCCGACGATCACGATCGCCTTGGGATGGGCGCTGTTGTTCTTTCGACTGCGGTGGTTGAAGACGGGCGACACCGCCTGGCTGATGGCCTATCGCTTCTGGACCAAGGTGTTCGCACTGAGTTTCGCGCTGGGCGTGGTCAGCGGGATCGTGATGAGCTTTCAGTTCGGCACGAATTGGCCGGGCTTCATGGAGCGGGTGGGCAATGTGGCCGGGCCGCTGTTGGGCTACGAGGTGCTCACGGCCTTCTTCCTGGAGGCGACCTTCCTGGGCATCATGCTGTTCGGCCACGGCAAGGTGTCTGAGCGCGTGCACCTGGTGGCCACCGCGCTGGTGGCCTTCGGCACCACGATGAGCGCCTTCTGGATCCTGGCGCTGAACTCTTGGATGCACACGCCCGCCGGGGTGGAGATCATCAACGGTGAGTTCTTCGTCACCAACTGGTTTGAGGTGGTGTTTAACCCAAGCTTCCCGTACCGACTGGTTCATATGCTGCTGGCCAGCGGCTTGACCATGGCATTCCTGGTGGCGGGCGTGAGCGCATGGCAGGTGTTCAAGGGCAAGGCCAATGCGAGCACCTCGGCCTCGCTGCGCTTTGGCCTGACGGTGGGGGCGGTGTTGATCCCCCTGCAGATCCTGGCGGGCGACCTCCACGGCTTGAACACACTGGAGCACCAGCCGGCCAAAGTGGCCGCGATGGAGGGTGTGTGGGAGACCCAGCAGGGTGCACCGCTGCTGTTGTTTGCGATACCCGACCAACAGGAGCGCCGCAACCACTACGCGCTGGCCGTGCCCAAGGGGGCCTCTTGGATCCTGACGCACGAGCTCGACGGCGAGATCAAGGGCCTCAACGACTTCGAAGGGAAGCACCCGCCGGTGGCGCCGGTGTTCTGGGCCTTCCGCATCATGGTGGGCACAGGCCTGGCGATGCTGCTGGCCAGCTGGGGTGGGCTGTGGCTGCTCAAGCGCCGGGCCTGGAAGCCCTCGCAGTTGCCGCGTCCGGTGTTGATGGGTCTTTCCTTGATGGCCTTCAGCGGTTGGACCGCGACGGTGGCGGGTTGGTACGTGACCGAGGTGGGGCGCCAACCTTGGATCGTGCAGGGACTGCTGCGGGTGGACGAGGTGGCCTCCAGCGTGCCGGGTTCGCACATTGCGCTGACCCTGGCCCTGTACCTGACCGTGTATGCCGCGTTGCTCGTGGCCTATGTGAGCGTGGTCAAACACATGGCGGAAAAGCCCGTGCCCATGCCGGGTGAGTCCGGTGAACCCGGCCAACCCAAAGGCGCGCCGGCTCAGGCCATCGGGCGGGGAGCGGGCGCATGAGCGGCACCGACTGGGCCACCGCGCTGCCGGTGGTGTTCCTGGCCCTGATGGGCGTGGCCATGCTGGCCTATGTGGTGCTGGACGGCTATGACCTGGGCGTGGGCCTTCTGCTACACCGTGCCACACCCGAACAACGCGACACCATGATCGCCAGCATCGGCCCGTTTTGGGATGCCAACGAAACCTGGCTGGTGCTGGGCGTGGGCATTCTGCTGATCGCGTTTCCGAAGGCGCATGGCCTGGTGTTGACAGCCCTGTACCTGCCGGTGGCGCTGATGCTGGTGGGCCTGGTGTTGCGCGGGGTGGCCTTCGACTTTCGGGTGAAGGCGCAGGACCAGTGGAAGCCGCTGTGGAACTTCGCCTTCTGGGCGGGCAGCGGCCTGGCCGCTGTGTCACAAGGCTGGATGCTGGGGCGCTACATCACGGGCTTTGCCGAGGGCACCGCCGCCTGGGTGTTCGCGGCCGTGATCGCCCTGCTGCTGCCCGCGGCCTATGTGCTGTTGGGTGCCTGTTGGCTGGTGATGAAGACCGAGGGTGAGTTGCAGAGTCTGGCCGTGCGCTGGGCCAAGTGGGCATGGCCCCCCTTGGTGCTGGGCATGGGCCTGGTGTCGGTGGTGACCCCGGTGGTGAGTGACACGGTCAGGGACCGCTGGTTCAGCATGCCTGAGTTCATCGCCCTCTTGCCGATTCCCCTGGCCACGCTGGTGGCCCTGGTGGCTGCGCGCGCCATGCTGAATTCCAAGCTCGTGCTGGGCCATCTGTGCTGGCTGCCCTTCGTCTCGGTGGTGTCGGTGTTTCTGTTCGGCGCTGTTGGGCTGGCCTACAGCCTGTTCCCGTATGTGGTGATGGACCGCTTGACCGTGTGGGACGCAGCCAGCGCCACGTCTTCGCTGGCGGTGATCGCGGTGGGCTGCTCATTCACGGTGCCGGCCATCGTGGCTTACACCATCTTCAGCTACCGGGTGTTCGCGGGCAAGGTGCGGGAGTTGAGCTACGCCTGAGCGATCTGCTCTGTTCAAATCGGTGGCAGTCGCCAGTGGCCCAATACCG
This sequence comes from Pseudomonadota bacterium, assembly GCA_041160585.1. Classification (GTDB taxonomy): domain Bacteria; phylum Pseudomonadota; class Gammaproteobacteria; order Burkholderiales; family Burkholderiaceae_C; genus RFTU01. The sequence goes on from JBEAWD010000041.1 coordinate 5,479, forward strand.
CCATGGCGCTGCGTCGCTCTGAGGCCCGCGGGTCGCCCCGCAACAGCAGCGCCTCTGCCGAGCCGATGCCCTGGCCGACGAGGTCCTGGATGACGAACATGTGGGTCACCCAGACCTCGAATCCTCCCGTCACCCTCCGTTGCGCGGCGGCCTTGCGCAGCCGCTCCTGGTAGTCGGGGTAGGCCTGCTCGGAGGTCCCACGTGGCGAGCCCAGTGCAGGCCAGGAGACCACGGATTCGGCACCGAAGGCAAGGCCGGCGGTGTCCAGGCAGCGGCACCACGGACTGCTTCGCACTTGAGCGGGTGTCAATCGGTGCTCACGAAACCATTGCCCGATTCGGACGGCCTGCGCGCGCCCCTCGTCGTTGAGGTTGCGCTGGGTGCGGCAGTCATCCAACTTGAACCCCGGCGGATCGAAGGTGCCGGGGGCCAGTGCGTGCCGAAAGGCGATGACCACGCCGCCGGCCTTCAGGCGTGCAGCCAGCGCCGATTGAGAGTCCACGGCTTTGGCATCCGAGCGATCGTCCGACGAAAACGGCGGCACAGGCGCAACGGCGGCGGCTTCGTGGGGCGCTGCTCGAACCGTTGCGCTGCAGGCCACGAGTGCGCCCGCGCCACGCATCAGCAGTCTTCTTCGGCTGGTGTTCATTTCGTGCGATGCTTCCACGGTCGCACAGGCCCGTCAAACCCAAGGTCTTCGAAACGATGAGCCCCAACCACCTCACCACGCGTGCCCTGATCTTGCTGATCGGCGTGGCCTTCGTGTTCGGGGCCAATCATGTGGCGGCCAGGGTGGCCTTCGACCATGGGCTGGATGTGGCCACGGCGGTGGCGGTGCGCAGCCTGGGCACCGCCGCGGTGGTGGCCTTGCTGGTGCCCTGGGGACAGGCGACCGTTCACTTGACACCTCGGCAGTGGAAGGCGATGGCCGGCATTTCGGTGCTGGTGGCCGTGCAGAGCCTGACGCTGTATGCGGCGGTGGCGCGCATCCCGGTGGGCCTGGCGTTGCTGACCTTCAATCTCTATTCGCTGTCGGCGGTGTTGTGGAGTCGCCTGGTGTACGGCAGCAAGCCTGAGCGTGCGGTGTTGCAGGCCATGCCGCTGATTTTCCTGGGCTTGGCCCTGGCGCTGGACGTCACGGGGACTGCATCGGGGCTAGACCTGCACACGCAGTGGAGCCGCATCGGCACGGGCGTGGCCTTGGCGCTGGTGGCAGCACTGTCGTTTGGATGGGTGCTGGCGCTGACGCAGCATGAAGTGGGAGCGCTGGACGGCCGCTTTCGCACGCTCATCACTTTGGGCTCGGTGGGCGTGCTGGCCTTGCTGGCCACGCAGGTGCAGGGCGGGATGCGCTGGCCGGACACGCAGGATGCCTACATCGGCTGGTGGGGCCTGGTCATGCTCACGCTGTGCTACGGCACTGCGTTCACCCTGCTGTTCACGGTGCTGCCGCGACTGGGGGTGGTGGGCAACTCGCCCATCATGAATGTTGAGCCGGTGGCAGCCTTGCTGATGGCGTGGATGCTGCTGGGCCAGCAACTGGCTCCGGTGCAGTGGGCCGGTGCCGTGCTGGTGGTGGCGGCCGTGGTCGGCTTGGGGTTGCGCAAGGGCGCGTCGAACCAAACGCCGATGCAAACACCGACGGAAACGCCGACGGAAACGCCGACTCCCACGCGTACCCCCT
>JBEAWD010000097.1:0-3901 GCA_041160585.1 Pseudomonadota bacterium
CGCAAGGTGGCGGTGGAGCCGGCGATGGCGACGTCAATGCCCCGCGCTTCGCGTTCAGCCTGCCGGGCCAGGGCATCCTTGATGCGATTGCTCACGTCGGTGGGCACTGTGCGCGGCTTGAGCGTGATGCGGTTGCTCACGCCGACCACGCCCATGGTCTGGTGCACCGTACGCTCGGCGTTGCTGCGTTGGTAATCCCAGTCCACTTCACCGGTCAGTGTGACCCAACCGCGTTCCACTTTGAGCACGACCCGAGAGGCCGGCACCAACGCCTGAGCCTGCAGGGCGGTTTGCAGGACCTGCGCCAGTTCGGTGTCACTGCGCTGGTGGTTGGGCGCAAGCTTGACATCCAGTTCCAGGGCCAGAGCCTGAACGCCTTGCACCCGCTGGACGGCGCGCTCAATGGCGGCCTTCTCGGCATAGGTGTCGATGTGGCCGGTGAGTGTCACCACGCCTCGGTCGACCGACACGCCGATGTGCGTGGCGTTGACCGAGGGCTCCCAGTCGAGCTCGTCGGTGATGTCCTTTTTCAATTGTGCGTCGGTCTTCATGGCGGATGCTCCCCTCATGGGCGTTGTTGAACGAGGACGCCATCTTGCGCAGATTCACCGCCGGACCGATTGCATCAGCGCAAGGGAAGTTCAGGGTCGGGCTGCGTTCACAAAACTACATGAATCCGCCAAGTCAGCCCAACAGCGGCCGCACACACTGCATCCATCGAAAGGCGGCCATGAGGCGCCCGACGACCCGTTCACAATCTGCATCAGGAGCCCAACATGTCCACCGCTTCACGCTCTCGAGTTTTCGCCTTGGCCTTGCTCACGCTGGCCGGCGCCACCGCCTGGGCGCAGTCCGCTGCGCCAGCATCGCCCATGGCACCCGTGCCCGCAGGCGGCCCGACGGCCCAGGGCCCACGCCACGGGGGCCCCGGCATGCACCCGGGGGGTCCCGGTCACCAGGGCCATCAGGGCCATCAGGGCCATCACGGCCATCGTGGTGGTGAACAGCACCACGGCGCCCTGATGGGCATGGGCGGTGGCCCCTTGATGATGTTGCTCGGGCGCGGCCAGGATCGCGCACTCGAGTTGGTGAAGGCCACCCCGCAGCAACGCGCGGACATCCGTCGCATTGCCGGCGCGGCGCGAGATGACCTTCGCGCGGCGCGCCAGGAGGCTCGCCCCCGCCGTGAGGCGATGCTGGCCGCCTGGACCGCCGACCGCGTCGACGCGGCCGCCTTGGAAGCCGAGCGTGCCCGAATGGCCGCGCGGCGTGACGCGGCCGGCAAGCGTATGGTGCAGGCCATGGTGGACATCGGAGCCGTGCTCCAACCCGAGCAGCGCCGCCTGTTGGCCGAGCACGCGGCCCGCCGCGGCCCGCACCGCCGCGCCGAGTTGACGGACCTTGACGTCGAGCATGCACAGGCTGTTGTTGATTGAAGACGACGCCCGGCTGGCCGGGATGGTCGCGGACTATCTCGGCCAGGCTGGGTTTACCGTAGACCGTGCCGCTACCGTGGCGCAGGCCCGCTTGGCGGTGCGGCGCCAGCCGCCCGACCTGGTTCTGATGGACCTGATGCTGCCCGACGGCGATGGCTTGGCCCTCACCGCGGAATGGCGTCAGCAGCCGCGCACCAGCGGCCTGCCGATTCTGATGCTGACCGCGCGGGGAGACCCGGCCGACCGCATCCTGGGCCTGGAACTGGGGGCTGATGATTACCTGGCCAAGCCCTTCGAGCCGCGCGAACTGCTGGCCCGTGTGAGGGCTCTGCTGCGCCGCGCCCATGCCGGCTTGGGTACGGCTGACGTCATCCGGGTGGGTGAGCTCGAACTCGATGCCGGTTCCCGAGAGGTTCGACTCTCCGGCGCCGAATGCGACATCACCGGCTACCAGTTCGACATCCTGCTGACCCTGGCGCGCCAGGCCGGGCGCGTGCTCAGTCGCGACCAGATCATGGAAGCCTTGCGTGGGCACAGCCTGGAGGCCTATGACCGCTCGATCGACGTGCACGTGTCGCGCATCCGTGCCGTGATCGAAGAAGACCCTCGCGCGCCCAAGCGCCTGCTGACGGTGCGTGGCGTCGGATATCTGCTGGCACGGGCGCAAGGCCGTGCCGATGAGCCGCCTGTGCCGTCCTCCGCGGCCTCAGCGCGGGATCGTTCAGGCGGGCCGGGCACTTGAAGTCCTTGTATCTTCGCGTCTGGCTCACCGTGGTGGTGGTGCTGGCCCTGTTCGCCCTGGGTTCTGGCTGGCTGGCACAGCGGCACGTGAACCAGGAGCGCGAGCGCTTGATCGAGCAGGGTGGTGGCGTGGGCGATCGGCTTCGCGCCATGGGCGAGCTGATTGCACAGGCGCTGCCCGACGCCCATGAAGACCGTGCGCAACAGGCCAAGGACCTTCGCGCCTGGTCCGAGCGCCTTCGCATTCCGCTGGCCTTGGATGACACCAGCGGCCGGCGCATCGCCGCCAGCGCCTCCTTCGAGCGCCGCCTGGCCGAGGGCCAAGGCCCACCGGCCTTTCCCGTGGTCTTGGAGGACGGCCGAACCCTGTGGCTGATGCGTGGCGCGCGTCCTGGCGGTGAGCGCCGTGTTGCGCCGGAGGCATCCGATGTCGGCATGGCCCGCGTCTGGTTCGACGCGGTGCGCTCCGGCGGTGGCTTGATGGCGGTGTTGGCGGCCTTGTTCCTGGCGGTGGCCTTGGGTGCTTACCCCGTGGTGCGCCGCTTGACACGACGCTTGGAAGCCCTGCAGCGGGGAGTGGAGCGCTTTGGCTCGGGTTCGTTGGGGCACCGTGTCGATGACGCTGGCAAGGACGAGGTGGCGCAACTGGCTGCCGCCTTCAACCGTGCGGCCGACCGCATCGAGTCCCTCCTGCAGTCGCATTCGCGTCTGGTGGCCAACGCTTCGCATGAACTGCGCTCGCCCCTGGCCCGCCTGAAGGTGGCCCTGGGCCTGCTGCAGGAGTCCTCTGCATCGACCGCTCACGACGATCCCATGCGCCTGCGACTGCGGCGAGAAATCGAACACAACCTGCGTGAACTCGATACCCTGATCGAGGAGCTGTTGCTGTCCAGCCGCCTGCAGGCCCAGGCGGGGCAGGCTGAGCCCCACGCACAGGCTGGGGCTGCCGTGGGCTTTGACCTTCTGGCCACGGTGGCCGAGGAAGCAGCCCGCAGCGGCGCCGAGTTGGCCGCTGCCGACGGCGTGACGCCAGTGCGTGGCGAAGAGCGTCTGCTCCGAAGGGCTGTACGCAACCTGTTGGAAAACGCCGCGCGCTACGGCCAAGGTGAGGTGCAGGTCGAACTGCGGCATGTCCAAGTTGACGGGAAATCCTGGGCCGAGGTTCGTGTCTTGGACCGCGGTCCGGGTATTCCCGCGCACGAGGCCCAGCGTATCTTCGAGCCCTTCTACCGTTTGCCGGGCCACGCTGAAAGCGAAGGTGGCGTGGGCCTGGGTCTGGCCCTGGTGCGCCAGATCGCCCAGCACCACGGCGGACAGGCTGAGGTTCAGCCCCGCGGCGGTGGGGGCAGCTGCTTTCTGATCAGGGTGCCGCTGCGGGGGTAGACGCTACAGGCTGCGCTTCATGCTCCGCTTCACGCCCGGCTTTCACGCTGGCGCTGCCTGATCACCCAGGCCATCAACGCCAGCATCAGCGCTGCGGCCAGCCACAGGGCCAGGGTGGCCGTCACCCAGAAGGCCGAGGCGCCCACCGCCCAGGGCAGCATGGACGTGGGCGTCACCTCACGGAAGGCCAAGGCGTAACCGCCGCCCAGGCCCACGCCCCAAAGGGCCACGGCATACACCACCACGGGCAGGGTGGCCACCCGATAGGCCCTCAGCACCAAGGCCGCCAGGGTCTGCAGCGCATCGGCCAGGTGAAACCACACCACCCATCCCATGAGCAC
>JBEAWD010000154.1:0-3144 GCA_041160585.1 Pseudomonadota bacterium
GCGACGAAAAGCCGCCCGTACCCCCTTCGTGTCCGGGTGCCAGACGGCCATTCAACCGGCCGAGCAACCAGAAGCTTCCGAAGCCATGCGACAGAGGCTGCAGGCTGCGCTGAATCACCGCTCGTAAGGGGGTCGATTCAGGTTGCAGCAGGGCCTGCGCATACGCCACCATGTCATCCAGGGTCGCCTTCACGCCGCCCACGCCGGACAGGTTAGGCGCAAACGTCCATGGCGCGTTGGGGCGGCCATTGGACTGATGTCCAACCGCACGCGGCTGGCCGGCTGGCGCTCGGGTAACCCAAGCCCCCGTCATCTTCAGCGGCAGCAGCAGCCGTTCACGCAAGGCGGCTTCGAGGTCACCGCCATGCGCACGAGCCACGGCCAAGGAGAGCACCATGGCGCCGAAATTGGAATAGCTGCTGATGCTGCCGATTGGCGCCGTGAGCTGCACACGCGCCAAGGAGTCGAGCAACTGCTGTTCGGTGAGCGTGGCATAAGGGTCTTCGGCGTTGGTGGCCTGCATCAACGCAGGCAATGCCGGCAGGCCCGAGCTGTGCGTCAGAAGGTCGGAAACGGTGATCTGCCGGTCACCCTGTCGCGGCAGGGTGGTGCCCTCAGGCAGGTGGCGCGCGATGGGGTCGTCGAGTTTCCACCGGCCTTGTTCCACCAGGTCGGCCACGAGAAGGCCGAGCATCGTCTTGGTGATGGAGCCGATTTCGAAGGCCGCCTCCATCGCCGGCGCCCGATCACCCCGCGCACAGAACCGAGCGCGCTGCACGGTGTTGCCTTCAATGGTGGCCGCCACGATGCAGGCGCCCGTGCGATCCCCCTCCAGCCGTTGACGCAAGACCTGCTCCAGCGGGTTTGCCTGCACATTTGCCATCAACGCCCCCGTCAGCAATGCCAGCAACACGCCCTGCCGCATGCGGGGCTCAAGTACCGGCCAAGCGTCGGCCCAAACTCCACCGATAGCGCTCACCATTCATCTCCTTCGATCCACGCACTGTTCGACCCTCCAGCAGCCCTCGCGCCCTGACTCGCCCATCCGCTGATTCTGCATGGGCTTGAGTCAGAGAGCTGACGGTTGACCGGCCGTCAATGTCCCCACATCGGCCGGCTGCCAAAGACGGTGGGAACATTTGAACCATCAACGAGGAAGCTGACCATGGAAGACACGCGCTGCTGCGGCACCGGTACCTGCATCATCAACGCTGAAGGGTTTTGCTGGTGTGGCCAGCGATGGGATGGAACGAAGATGTGCTTCCCGGAAAGGCCCAAGGCCGCCCCTGACACCCCGGCGGAACGCTCTGAGCCAGAGCCCTCAGCCGGCGATCACACCAACTCCTGAATGCCGGGCAACTCGGCCGGGCCAGCACGCACGGCACGCGCCATCAAGCCCACGGCCGCCGCCGATCCCCAGTGGCTGGAGCGTCCGGACGGCATCTATTGGCGGGCAGGAGACCGCGCAAGTCCTGCGGTTCAAATGCCCCGCATCAGCCCGCCGTCGACCTTGATGTTCTGCCCGGTGATGTAGGCCGCGCCGTCAGACACCAGGAAGGCCACCGTGGCGGCGATCTCCTCGCTGCGCCCGTAGCGCTGCATCGGTACGCTCTGCCGCCGTTCTTCCGTGGCTGGCAGAGAGTCGATCCAGCCCGGCAGTACGTTGTTGATGCGCACGCCGCTGGGCGCCAGGCTTTCGGCCACCAGCTTCGTGTAGGCGGCCAGGCCAGCGCGGAAAACGGCCGAGGTCGGGAACATCGGGCTGGGCTCGAAGGCCCAGGCGGTGGAGATGTTGACGATCGAGCCCTGGCCGCGCGCCTGCATGTGCGGGGCGACGATGCGCACCGCGCGCACCACGTTCATCAGGTAGACGTCCATCCCGGTGTGCCACTGCTCATCAGTGATCTCCAGGATCGGAGCCCGCGGGCCGTGTCCGGCGCTGTTGACCAGGGCGTCAATGCGGCCCCATCGCCCCAGAGCCTGGTCGGCCAGCGAGCGGATGTCCTCGTCGCGCTGGTTGGTGCCGGTCACCGCGATGCCCCCGAGCGACTCGGCCAGCGCCTGCGCGCGTCCCGATGAAGACAAGAGCCCAACATGGAAGCCGTCGGCGGCCAGTCGGCGCGCAGCGGCCGCGCCCATGCCGCTTCCTGCCCCGATGATCAGGGCCACCTTTCGGGTGCTGTCTGTGTTGGTGTTCATGTCCAAAGCATAGCCGCGGAGCACGCAAGCGCCATCGGGCGCTTCGATCACACCACGGGCGAGCGGGTCCTGCGTCGTGATCAGGGTGGGTGGCCCTGCTCGTGTTTCAGGGCTGGCCGGGCATTCCACCAATCGAGACCCAGCCAAGGTCTGCTTTAGGAAGCTCATGCCTGTTGTGTGACGACCATCAATCGCAGCTGCGCCGCAATGCCTACCCTGCCGGCAAGGAGATCGCCATGAAAGCCGAGCCCAAGTTCCACCGGCGTGGAGAGATTCGCCATCACCGCCGGGCAGCGCGAACGGCGCGCGCCATCAAGCCCACGGCCGCCGCCGATCCCCAGTTGCTGGAGCGGCCAGACGGCATCTACTGGCAAGCGGCCGAGGGCGAGGAAGCCTTCGGGCCGTTCGAGACCTACGAGCTGGCGCGGGCGGATTTCCTGCGCGGTGACGAGGAGCGGCCTGCGCCGGGGGAAACGCTGGAGGAAGCTGAAGGCGAACTGAGCATGAACACCTGGGTGGACGAGGAGACCGGTGAGGTGGCGGAGGGCCAATCTCCGCCCCACCTCCCGCGCCCGTGATGCGGAGCGTCAGGAATAGGGGATGCGCGCTCAACAGCCGGAATCTTGAGACCTGGGCCGTCCAGTTTGTGGGAGGAGGTCACATCGCTGACCCACATAAGCCCTTACCATCTGCCGCATGGCCTTCTCAGAACACGAACGTGCGGCCAACCATGCCGCGCTGAAGTGGTGCCTTTACGAACCCAAGCCTCTGCATGAATCGCTTCAGGACGCACTGGCTGTCATTGATGACGATCGCTACGGCTGCTTTTTTGGATGAGCCCTCTGCGGGCCCGCCGCGCCGAGGGCGCCACCGTCACGGTGGTTTGCCCAACGGATCAATGGGGGGTACGCGGTGCCACACCCACCGCATGCGATGACCTTTGCC
>JBEAWD010000190.1:0-3350 GCA_041160585.1 Pseudomonadota bacterium
TGGCCTATTGGCACGCAGGCCAGGAAATCCTTCGCTCAAAGTCGATGGATCTCAACAGCTACGACTCGGGCGACTGGTTCAACCGCCTGGATTGGACCCTGCGCGACAACGGTTTTGCCGCCGGCTTGCCTCCCGGACAGGACAGCCGCGCGTTCTGGCCGGTCATGGCGCCGCGCCTGGTGCACCCGGGCATCAAGCCAAGCCCGGATGTGATCGCCTTCAGCAAGGCCGCGCACCTGGACCTTTTGCGCTTGCGTGCCTCCACGCCCTTGCTGCGTCTGCCCAGCGCCCAAGCCATTCGGCAACGCGTCAGTCTGCCTCTGCCTGCGCAGGGTCCGAACCCTTCGGTGATTGCCATGCAGATCGACGGCCAGGGCTGGCCGATTTCCCCCCACCGCGCGGTGCTGGTGGTCTTCAACAGCGATGAGCATCCGCAGCGGGTGGTGCTGGACAGCGTGCGGGGCGCGGGTACCTGGGAGCTTCATCCGGTTCATCGCGCGCCCCAGGCCGCAGACCGCCGGATCGCCGCGCAGGCACAGCTGGATTCGACCACCGGTGTGTTGCAAGTGCCGGCACGCAGCGCGGTGGTGTGGGTGGTACGCTGAGCAAACCTTCATCATCAAATGGAAGAACCCTCTTGAGTTCGACCGTCATCATCTGGGGTATCCCCAACTGCGACTCCGTCAAGCAGATGCGCGCGGCTTTCACCGAGGCGGGTTGGACGGTTGACTTTCGGGACTTCAAGAAGCTGGGCGTTCCAGCCGATCGCCTGACAGCCTGGATGGCGGCCACCGGTTGGCCTGCCCTGTTGAACCGGCAGGGGACCACCTGGAGGAAGCTGGATACGGCGCTGCAGGCACGCGTCTGCGACGCATCCTCGGCGGCTGTATTGATGGGGCAGCAGCCCAGCCTGATCAAGCGCCCGGTCACGGAATGGCCCGATGGCCGCATCACGGTGGGGCGCGTGCCGGTGCCTCGCGCAGTGTCTTAGTCGCCTCAGCGGAGGGTGGCCTGCGGTGACGGCGGCGCAAGCCGCTGCGCGACTGCTATTCTCAGCGCATGTTCACTGGAATCGTTCAAGGCGTGGCCACCGTGGCCGCGGTCACAGACCGCGCGGGCCTGCGCACCCTCACCATTGGCTTCCCACCCGGCTTCTTGAAGGCGGTGGAGTTGGGTGCCAGCATCGCACTGGATGGTGTGTGCCTCACGGTAACCGAATTCGACGAGGTGTCAGGTACCGCCCAGTTCGATGTGATGCAGCAGACGCTGGCGTTGACCACCTTGGGCGGGCTTTCGGTGGGCAGCCGCGTGAACGCGGAGCGGGCCGCACGTGAAGGCGCCGAGGTGGGCGGACATGTCTTGTCAGGACACGTGGATTTCTGCGCTCAGGTAGCGCAGGTCCGCTACCCGGAGAACAACTGCGTGCTGCGGTTTTCTGTTCCCTCGCCCTGGATGCGCTATGTCTTCGCCAAGGGCTATATCGCCGTGAATGGCGCAAGCCTTACGGTGGCCGAGGCCGCTTTTGAGGAAGGCGGGCGGGGCTGGTTCGAGGTGTGGCTGATCCCCGAAACCCTGCGCATGACCACCTTCGCCGACAAGCGCGAAGGCGATGCGGTGCACATTGAAATCGAGCGATCCACACAGGTGATGGTGGACACAGTGCGTCGCGCGGTCGACGAGCGGCTGGGCCCCTTGTTGCCGACCCTCGAGGCCTGGGCTCGCAGCCAGGGGCTGAAGCTGCCGTGAGCCACACCTTCTTCTGGCACGACTACGAAACCTTCGGTATCGACACCCGTCGCGACGCACCTGCCCAGTTCGCCGGCATTCGCACCGACGCCGATCTGAACGAGATTGGCGAGCCGGTGATGCTGTATTGCAAGCCGCCGCGCGATTCGCTGCCCGACCCTTCGTCCTGCCTGATCACGGGCATCACACCCCAGCGTTGCGAAGCCTTGGGCGTTTCCGAGGCTGAATTCGCCGCGCGGATTTTGGACGAGCTGGGTACCGAAGGCACGATCGGCGTGGGATACAACACGTTGGCCTTCGACGATGAGGTCACGCGACATCTCTTCTGGCGCAACCTGATCGACCCTTATGGTCGCGAGTGGCAGAACCGCTGCAGCCGATGGGACCTGTTCAACGTGGTGCGCTGTGCCTATGCCTTGCGGCCCGAGGGCATCGAGTGGCCTTTGAAGGAAGATGGGCGGCCGTCCCTGAAGTTGGAACATCTGAGCGCGGCCAATGGGCTGTTGCACGAGGCCGCACATGACGCCCTCAGCGATGTAAGGGCCACGATTGCGTTGGCCCGTTTGCTGCAGCAGCGCCAGCCCAGGCTGTTCGACTATTGCCTGAAGCTGCGCGACAAGCGTGAGGTTCAGTCGGTGATCGGCGCGCTGGACGCCCACCGTCAGCCCTTTCTGCACGTGTCGGGCAAGTTCGACCCCCAACGCGGCTACACAGCGGTGGTGTGGCCCTTGGCGCGGCACCCGACCAACACCAACGAGGTGATCGTTTGGGACCTGGCCAGCGACCCTTGCGAGTTGCTGGGCCTTTCGGCATCGGATATTCGACAGCGCCTGTTCACGCGGCGCGAGGACTTGCCCCAGGGCACCAGCCGTTTGCCCATCAAGACGATCCACATCAACCAAAGTCCGGTGGTCATCAAGGGGCTGGCCACCCTGAGTGAAGCGCGTGCAGCCCATTGGGGGATCGACGTGGCGCAGGCCCTGGCGAATGCGCAGCGGGGCCTGGCGCACCTGCCTGCCTTGGATGCGCTGCCCTGGACCGAGGTTTTCCAGCGGGAGGCGGCCCCTGATCCGGGCTTGGATGCCGAGCAGACGCTGTATGGCGGCGCCTTCCTCTCACAGGCTGACCGCCGCACACTGGAGCGGCTGCGCACCTTGGACGGCAGCCGCCTTGCCCTGGAGCGCCCGAACTTTGAGGACGGACGGCTCGATGAGTTGCTGCTGCGTTTCCGCGCGCGCAACTGGGCCGACACCCTGGATCCCACAGAGCAGGCGCAGTGGTTGGATCACTGTCGTGCTCGACTGATCGAAGGCAAGGGCGGACACCGCACCTTGGCGCAGGTGCTGGAAAGGATCGACGAGCTGGCCGCGCAGGCCATCGATGCCGGCGATGAGCGGGCGCAGACCTTACTCGAGGCCTTGGTGGACTGGGTGGAGACGATCGCCCCGTGACGGCAGCAGCGCTCGGCATCGACGACCTGCGCCGATATGCCTTGGCGCGCTCGCTGTTTGCGCCGTCTGGCCTGGGCCGCGCCGTGGAGCGCCTGGGCTTCGTGCAGGCCGATCCCATTCGAAGCCCGGCCAGGGCGCAGGACCTCATCCTGC
>JBEAWD010000195.1:0-9618 GCA_041160585.1 Pseudomonadota bacterium
CCCTGCACCTGCAGCAGCGCCGGGGCCCCGCCCGCGCCTTGCGGCATGGAAGGCTCATGCATGATGCCCAGCCCCCAGATAGGCCTCGATCACCTGCGCATCGCGCTGCACCTGCGCCGGCGTGCCCTGCGCGATCACCTTGCCGTAGTCCAGCACCGTCACCGCATCGCAAAGCCCCATCACCAGTTTCACATCGTGCTCGATCAGCAGCACGGTGCGGCCATCGGCTCGGATGCGCTCGATCAACTGGCGCAGCACCACCTTCTCGGTGGCGTTCATGCCGGCGGCCGGCTCATCCAGGGCCAGCAGTTGTGGATCGGTGGCCAGGGCGCGGGCAATCTCCAGGCGGCGCTGGTCGCCGTATGAAAGGGTGCGGGCCAGGTAATCGGCATAGCGCTCGATGCCCACATAGGCCAGCAATTCCCGCGCGCGCTGCTCGATCTCGGCCTCTTCACGCTTGAAGGCCGCGGTGCGGAGCATCGCACCCAAGAGGCCCGATCCGGTGCGCACGTGACGGCCCACCATCACGTTTTCCAGCGCGGTCATGTCGGGAAACAGCCGGATGTTCTGGAACGTCCGGGCAATGCCGGCGCGCGCCACTTCATGGACGGCGCTGGGCCTGTAGGGCCGGCCCGCCAGTTCGAAGGTGCCGGCATCCGGCACATACAGACCGGTGACCACGTTGAAGAAAGTGGTCTTGCCCGCGCCATTGGGGCCGATGAGCCCCGCCACCTGGCCACGCTCGATGCGCAGGTTCACCTCGCTCAAGGCCTGCAGGCCGCCGAAGCGCTTGCTCGCCCCCTGCACCTTGAGCACCACATCGGCGTGGCCATGCGGCATGGCGGCAAGGCCGGCGCTCATGCCGAACCTCCATTCGACCGCTGGCCCAGGGCTGCGCGCCCATGCTCCGGCGTGGGCCACAGACCGCGCGGGCGCAGCAGCATGATGGCGATCATCGCCAGGGCGATCAGCAACTGGCGCAAGATGGCCGCGTCGATGCGCCCGCCGGTCAGGTTCTGGATGTCGCCGGCGACATAGCGCAAGACCTCCGGCAGGGCGGCCAGCAGCAGGGCCCCCAGGATGACCCCGGGCAGATGGCCCAAGCCGCCAAGCACCACCATGGCCACGATCATCACCGACTCCATCAGGCTGAAGGATTCGGGCGACACGAAGCCCTGGAACGACGCGAACATGGCGCCGGCCACACCACCGAAGGTGGCGCCCATGCCGAAGGCCAGCAGCTTCATGTTGCGGGTGTTGATGCCCATGGCGCGCGCGGCGATCTCGTCTTCGCGGATGGCCATCCAGGCGCGACCGATGCGGGAGGCCTCCAGCCGCCGGCAGATCACGACGCTGGCCACCACCAGCACCAGGAAGAGCCAGTAGTAAAGCGTCACCGAGGCCACGCGCACATCGCCCCAGGGCAGCGGGATATCCAGCGGCCGCCCCAGGCTGAAGCCGAAGAAGGTGACCGGGTCGATTCGGTCCAGTCCACGCGGGCCATTGGTGAGATTGACCGGATGCTCCAGGTTGTTCATGAACACCCGGATGATTTCGCCAAAGCCCAAGGTGACGATGGCCAGGTAGTCCCCACGCAGCTTGAGCACCGGGGTGCCCAGCAGCACACCTGCCAGCGCGGCCAGCAGCGCGGCCAGCGGAATCACCACCCACAGCGGTGTGTGGATGCCCTGGGGAAAGTGCTGTGCGAACCACGCAAACTGTTCGGCCAGGTGGGGCGATGTCAGCAGGGCCACCATGTAGGCGCCCACCGCATAGAAGGCCACAAAGCCCAGGTCCAGCAGGCCCGCGTAACCGACCACGATGTTCAAGCCCAGGGCCAGCAACACATAGAGCAGCGCGGTGGCCATGATGCGCACCCAGCCCGAACCGATCTGCTGCACCAACAGGGGCAGCACCAACAGGGCCACCGCCGCCAGGGCAAAGGCCGCCATCTGCGCGCGGGGAGATTTCATGAAGGACATGCCCCTGAACCCCTCAAGCACGATCGGCCACCCGCTCGCCCAGCAGGCCAGAAGGACGCAGGGTGAGCACCAGGATCAGTGCCGCGAAGGCGAAGATGTCCACATAGTGGCTGCCCAGCACGCCGCCGGTGAGTTCGCCCAGGTAGCCTGCGCCGATGGCCTCCAGAAGCCCCAACAGCAGGCCGCCCACCACGGCGCCGCCCAAGTTACCGATGCCACCCAACACGGCTGCCGTGAAGGCCTTCAGGCCTGGCAGAAATCCCATGGTGTGCTGAACCGTGCCGTAGTTGGCTGCCCACATCACACCGGCCAGGGCCGCCAGGGCCGCGCCGATGATGAAGGTGGTGGAGATCACGACATCGGGCTTCACGCCCATGAGGGCGGCCACGCGTGGGTTCTCGGCGGTGGCGCGCATCGCACGGCCCAGGCGTGTGCGGTTCACCAGGAACATCAGGCCCGCCAGGGTCACCGCGGTGGTGCCCAGGATCAGCACCTGGGTCACCGAGATCACCGCACCGCCAATGTGCAGGGGCTCCACCGGCAGCAGTTGCGGATACGGCTTGGGATTGGGCTTCCACACGATCATGGCCAGGGTCTGCAGCAGCAGGCTCATGCCCATGGCGGTGATCAGGGGCGCCAGACGCGGCGCGTTTCGCAGCGGGCGATAGGCCAGCTTTTCAATGCCGAAATTCAGCGTGCAGCACACCAGCACGGCGATCGGCAGAGAGATCAGCATCAGCACCCAACCCGGCAGCCCACTGCCACCCAAGGCCGTGACCACGCTCCAGCTCACCAGGGCGCCCACCATCAGCACCTCGCCGTGGGCGAAATTGATCAGGTTGATGATGCCGTAGACCATCGTGTAGCCCAGGGCCACCAGGGCGTACATGCTGCCCAGCACCAAACCGTTGATGATTTGTTGGATCAGGGTGTCCATATCGATGGACCGAGATTAGACCTCAGTCGAAGACACGCCCCGCCTCAGGGGCTCTCAGCCCCCACGCGCCTGACATGCTCCAGGGCCTGTGCGCGGATGGCCTCGCGCTTGCTGTCGTCCAAGCGCTTGAGGTTCTTCACCTGCATCACCATGCGCGGGTTCTTGGCCAGTCGGTCTTCGTGCCGAAGCAGGAAGTCCCAGTACAAGGTGGTGTAGGGGCAGGCCTTTTCGCCCGTGGCCTGCGCGGGGTCGTAACGGCAGCCCTTGCAGTGGTTGCCCATGCGCTGGAGGTACTTGCCTGAAGCCGCGTACGGTTTGCTGGCCATCAGGCCACCGTCGGCGTACTGGCTCATGCCCAGGGTGTTGGGCAGCTCCACCCACTCCACCGCGTCCACGTACACGCTCAGGTACCAGGCGTGCACCGCCTTGGGCTCCACCCCCAGCAGCAGCGCGTACAAGCCTGTCACCATCAGGCGCTGGATGTGGTGCGCATAACCGTGCTGCAGGGTCAGCTCCAGCGCATCGCGCAGGCAGGCCATGTCTGTCTTGGCGTCCCAGAAGAAAGCCGGCAGACCTCGCGTGGCCTGAAGTGCATTGTGCTCCAGGTACTGCGGCATGTGCAGCCAGTAGATGCCACGCACATATTCGCGCCAGCCCAGAATCTGCCGGATGAAGCCCTCGGCCGAGGCCAGGTCCACGCGCCCCGCGTGCCACTCGGCTTGCGCGGCCTGCACCACCTCGTGGGCCGACAAGAGCTTGAGGTTCATCGCCGAGGCCAAGTGCGAATGGAAGAGCCACACCTCACCGGTCCACATCGCATCCTGCCAGCGCCCGAAATGTGGCAAGCGTTCGCGGATAAATCGCTGCAACGCTTGCAGTGCCTGCGCACGCGTCACGGGCCAGGCGAATGAGTCCAGTGAGCCGGGATGGTCGGCGAAGCGGTTGGCCACGAGTTGCAGCACCTCTTGGGTGATGTCGTCGGGCTTGAACCGCGCAGGCTCGGGAATCGGCGGCGGCCCCTCCTTGCCGAAGGATTCACGGTTGTCCGCATCAAAGTTCCATTGCCCGCCCGCCGGTTGCGCTCCGTCCATCAGCACCTGGTGGCGCACCCGCAATTCGCGGTACCAATACTCCAGACGCAGCTGCTTGCGGCCCTTGGCATGTGCCGCGAATTCACGAACGGTGCTGAAGAAGTGCCGGTCCTCGCGGATATCCAGCGCAAGGCCCGATTCGGCTGCGACAGCCTTGAGCGCCTCCAGCACACGCCAGTCACCCGGCGCGGTCATCACCAGTCGCTCGGGCCGGTGCCGCGCGATGGCCCCACGCAGCTCGGCCGCCAGCGAACCTGCGTTGCCCGCATCGTCGAGGCGACGGTAATCCACGCGCCACCCGGCGGCCGACAAGGCCCGCGCATGGTGGCGCATGGCCGACAGGAACAGGGCGATGCGCGACTTGGATGACCACACGTGGGTCGACTCTTCGACCGCCTCGGCCATCCACACAAGGTCGTGCTTCGGATCGGCGCCATCGAAACAGGACGCCTGCAGGTCCAGTTGATCGCCCAGGACGATGATGAGTTGGCGACTCATGCGTCAGCGTGCGCGTCGTGCCGTGGCGCGGCAGGCATCTGAGCAGTGCTTCACCTCATCCCAGTTGCGCGCCCAGGCCTTGCGCCAGGTCATGGCGCGGCCACAAGTCGCACAGGGTTTGGAAGGCAAGTGCGCCTTGTTGCCGCGAAACCCCGTGGCCTGGTCGCTGCGTTTGTGGTCACCTCGGCTCATCCTGGGATGGTGGCACGTCTGCCATGCCGAAGAGATCCAGTTGGGTATCGGGTCGCGGTTTGGAGCCTCCCCGCCGCTGGCCTACCGGCGGCAGCCCACTCTTGCGCGAACCATGACGGTCCTGGATGCGGTCGGCCTCGGCCCGTGCAGCCCGCTGCTTGCGCAGACCGAACATGGCGTCCTTGGCCAAGCGCGCCGCCGCCTGCTCTTCCACGATCGGCGCGGGGTAGTGGGTGTCGATCACGCACAGGGATTCGCGCTGCCGCGTGGCGTCCATCGTCCAGGGTCGGTGCAGCCATGCGAGGGGCACTTGGGCCAGTTCCGGCACCCAGCGCCGGATGAAGTCGCCCTGCGGGTCCTGGTCCAGGGCCTGCTTGGACGGCGAGTAGATGCGCAGCGTGTTGATGCCCGTGGTGCCGCTTTGCATCTGCATCTGGCTCCAATGGATGCCCGCTTCGAAATCGGTGAACTGACGCGCCAGATGCAGCCCGGTGGGCCGCCAATGCAGCCACAGGTGGTAGGACGCGAAGCTCACCAACATGGCCCGCATGCGGAAGTTCAGCCAGCCGGTGGCGTTCAGGCTGCGCATGCAGGCGTCCACCATGGGGTATCCGGTCATGCCATCCTGCCAGGCGCGCAAGCGCGAATCCTGTGTCACACCCCACACCGGTGATTCCGGTGCATCGTCGCCGGGGCGCAAGCCATCGCAGGCCCGCGCGAAGTGGCGGAATTCGATGGCGGGCTCTGACTCCAGCTTTTGCATGAAATGGCAGTGCCAGCGCAAACGCCCGGCAAATCCCCTCAGGCCCGAGGCCAGCGCGCGGTCACCACCGGCCTGCGCCGCCGCGATCGCCGCTTCGGTTCGCTGGTGCACCACACGCAGGCTGAGCGCGCCGAACGCCAGGTGCGCGCTGATGCGGCTGCAGCCGGTCTCGGCGGTCAGTGGGCTCGACAAGGACCGGCGGTAGCCGCGCCCGCGCCCGCCCAAAAAGTCGTCCAGTACCTGCAGGCCGGCGCGTTCACCGGGCAGCGGCACCTCGGCCACCGGCGCCTTTACCGCGTCCGGCACACCCGCTCGATGAATGGCTGTGGGCAGTTCACCCGCATCGGCCCCTGCCCAAGGCGCAAAGGCGAGCGGCGCAGGCCCGACCGGCGCGTCCATGCGCTGTGCCCAGCGCCCCGCCCAACCGCTTCGGCTCTTCAGTCGTCGCACCACGCCGTGCTGGGGCCATTCGCACCATCGGACGCTGCGCTCCCGACACCAAGCCGCTACCGCCAGGTCACGCGCGTAAGTCCACCCGGGGCCGGTTTCCTCGTGGCTGAGCAGCTGGTCAAAGCCATGGGCTGCATGCAGTTCCTGCAGCACCTGAACCGCAGGCCCCACCCGCACCAGCAGCGGCAGGCCACGCGGGGCCAGCGCAGCGCGCAGCTCGGTCACGCAGGCCTGCGCGAAGGCGAGCTGTCGAGGATGAAACTCGGGGCTTTCCAGCCACTGCGGCTCCAGGATCCACAGGGCCGCGCTGGGCCCCAGGAGGGAAGCGGCTTGCAGGGGTGCGTGGTCCATCAAGCGCAGATCGCGCTTGAGCCACACCAGGCAGCGGCTCACACCACGCTGGCCAAGGCCTGCGCCACGCGGTCTACGTTGGCCTGCGTCAGCCCCGCCACGCACATCCGGCCAGAGCGGATGAGGTACACGGCATGCTCATCACGCAATCGGTCTACCTGCGCGGCGCTCAGACCGGTGTAGCTGAACATGCCGCGCTGGCTGAGCAGGTAGCCGAAGTCGCGGTCAGGCCGCAGGACACTCAGCCGTGCATGCAGGGCCCGGCGCACATCCGCCATGCGCTGGCGCATCACAGCCAGTTCACCTTCCCACATCGCACGAAGGTCGGCGTCACCCAGCACATGCGCCACGATGCGCGCCGAATGGATGGCCGGACTGGAATAGATGCGGCGCACGGTGTAGCGCAGCTGCCCCATGACCAGGTCGGCCTCGGCCTTGCTGGCGCACACCGCCGACAGCGCGCCACAGCGCTCGCCGTACACGCTCATGCTCTTGGAAAACGAATTGGCCACGAAGAAGGCGAGGCCCGATGAGGCCAGGGCCCGCACCGAATGGGCGTCTTCCTCGATGCCGTCACCAAAGCCTTGGTAGGCCAGGTCCAGGTAGGGCAGCAGCTCACGGTCGCGCAGCACCGGAATCAGTGCGTCCCACTGGGCCGGGCTCAAGTCCACTCCCGTGGGGTTGTGGCAGCAGGCGTGCAGCAGCACGATGCTGCGCGCAGGCAGGCCCTTCAGGCAGGCCCGCATGTCCTCGAACCGCAGGCCACCGGTGGCCGGGTCGTAGTAGGGGTAGCTGTTCACCTGGAAGCCGCTGCCCTCGAACATCGAGCGGTGGTTGTCCCAGGTGGGGTCGCTCACCCAGACCTCGCTTTGCGGCAGCCAGGTGCGAAGGAAATCCGCACCCACCTTCAGACCGCCGGATGAGCCCACCGTTTGGATCGTGGCCACGCGTGCCTCGGCAAGCGCCGGGTGGCTCGCACCCAGGAGCAGCTGGCCCACTTGGGCGCGGCACGCAGCCTCACCCTCCATCGGCAGGTAGGGCTTGGCGCCACCCTCGGCCAAGATCCGCTTCTCGGCTTCCTGCACGCACTGCAGCACCGGCAGGCGCCCCTGCTCATCGAAGTAGATGCCGATGGACAGGTTCACCTTCTGCGGCCGCGCGTCCTGGTTGAAGGCATCGACCAGGGCGAAGATGGGGTCGCCCGCGTAGGGGGTGATGTGCTCGAACATGGCTCAGCCCAGCGCGGCTTCGATGTCGGAGGCCAGCTTGGCCGGCGCATCCTGGGGTGCGTAGCGGCGGACCACCTGTCCGTCGCGCCCCACCAGGAACTTCGTGAAGTTCCACTTGATGCCCTGCGACCCCAACAGGCCCGGCGCCTCGCTCTTGAGCCAACGGAACAAGGGATGGGCGCTGGCGCCGTTGACCTCCACCTTGGCCATCATCGGGAAGGTCACGCCGTAATTGAGTTGGCAAAACGAGGCGATGTCGGCATTGTCCTTGGGGTCCTGCCCGCCGAACTGGTTGCAGGGGAAACCCACCACCATCAGCCCGCGTTCGCCGTAGCGCTTCCACAGGTCTTCCAGGCCACGGAACTGGGGCGTGAATCCGCAGGCGCTGGCCGTGTTGACCACCAGCACCACGCGGCCCTTGAAGTCAGCCATCTTCACCGGCTGACCGGTGATGTCGATGGCCTCGAAGTCGCTCAGGTTCTTGCTCATGGCGGCATCGTAATGCAGCGCCGCGACCCAGCGCCGTGCAGGGGTGTGGGCGCCGCGCAGGCCCGCTCAGTCCCAGGCGGCCAGCCAGGCCGAGCCCAGGATGCAGGCCCCGCCCAGCAGCAGCGCCGGCCCCAGGGTGCCGGCCCCCAGCGCCACCGCCGACACCGATGCGAACAGCACCTCGGTGAGCATGATCACCGCCGTGCGGTGCGCGGGCAACCGGGACGCGCCGTACTGCAGGCTCAGGTTGGCCACGAGGAAGGCGGCCGTCAGCCCCAAGGCCCAGGGCCACCAATCGGCCGCCACCTCCCAGCGCGGCATGGACACCGACCCCGTGTGCTGCAGCGCCAGGCCCACCACGCCGGCCACCAGGGCGCCGCCGATGAACATGGCCGCCGCGCGAGCTGCCTCGCTGCGGGCCTGTTCACGCCGCACCATGATGTTGTTCAACGCGAAGGAGAAGCCCCCCACGATGGCCAGCGCGTCCGACAGGCTGAAGGCCGCCGAGAAAGTCGACGCCGCCGATTCGCCGCCCTCGGGCCACAACACGATCACCGCCCCCAATAGGCCCAGGGCCACCCGCAACAGCGCGCGCGGCGTCACCGCCTCGTGCAGCAGAACCCTCGCCAGCAAGACGGCCCACAAGGGCATCAGGTAGAACAGCAGCACCACGCGAACCACGTCGCCGATGCTCACCGCCCAATTGAAGGCTGCGTTGGTGGTGCCGGCTGCGGCGATCAGGACCCACAAGGCACTGGGCCGAAGCAGCTCGGCGACGCTGCGCGGACGCACCGCCAACAGCAGCACCGAGATGGCCGCATACACCAGCGTGGTGGCCCACAGCGGGTGCAGACCGAGTTCGTCGAGTTGGCGAAACGGCCACCACGACAAACCCCACACCAGCGCATTGAGGACTAGGGCTGCGGCTGCGAGGCCTTGCGTCGACGCCACCAGACGATCCCACCCACCACGGCCCCGATACCCAGCAGCACAAAGATGCCCACCTGGAACTGGCGCAGCACGCTGAACATCCAGTCGCGATTCAAGGCACCGAAATAGCCCAGATAGACCCAAATCGGCACGCTGATCACGGCCGCAAAGCCATCCATCATCAGCCAGGTGGTGAAGGGCACGCGGCGCGACATGCCCGCGCTGAAGAACACGGGCGTGCGCAAACCCGGCAGGAAGCGGGCGACGAACATCACCCACTTGCCGTACTTCTGGAACAGCTGCGCCGCCTTCTCGAAGCGCTCAGGCGTGAGCACCTTGCGAAAGCCGGGCAGGGTTTGAATGCGTTGGCCGTAGACCCGACCCAGGGTGAAGATCAGGCCGTCACCCACCAGCACGCCGGCCATGCCCACCGCAAACATCACATGCGGGTCGGCATAGCCCAGGCCTGCAATCACGCCGCCGGTCACCAGGGTCACGTCCTCGGGCACCGGCACGCCAAAGCCGCAGATCAAGAGCATCACGAACACGGCCAGGTAGCCGTATTCGGTGAAGATGGGCATCAGGAATTCGAAGACTTCCATGCGAGAGCGCAAGCAGACGTTGGTAAAAGCCGCGGGACCACCGAAAGGCCACCCACGACGTGCGCGCCAGCCCGGGGCGGTTTATAGCACCCGCTCACCGCCGG
>JBEAWD010000205.1:0-6517 GCA_041160585.1 Pseudomonadota bacterium
GGTCTGCCGGATGCACGCGGCCGCTGCAGGCGCGGTGGCCATCCAGTACACCCGAATCCGCCAGCCACGCCGCACCCCCGTCACTGCCGACCAGGGAAACGCCCTGCGACGCACACTGTCCGATCCAACGCATCAAGGCCTGACCGCCCGCGGATTGACGCTCGCGCACACGCTGCGCATCACCGCCTCCCACCAACACCGCCAGTTCCCGCGGAAGCACCCACCGGTCCGGGTCTCCTGCGACCGGCAACCAAGCCACCACACAGGCTTCTGGCCCCAGCGCGCGTTGTAGGCAGGCCAGACCATCTTCCCAAGCTGCCGCGCCCAGCGCAGACCGCCCGGCCAACAACACCACGGCAACGCGCGGCCTGGTGTCGCGCAAGGGAGGCACAGGGTCTCTCTCACGCTGTGGCGTCGGCCGATGGGACGGCGCCGCAAGAGCCGGGTGCTCAGCGCCAGCGGCGCCAGCAGCACCACCGCCATCACCAGGTAAGGCGTCTGCAACGGTGTCGTCCATCGAACCCATACCCCGTAGCGTATCTTGGCCAACGGTAGGACCGCCATTTGACGGGTCAGCCCTACAAGATGAAGGCGATGGCTTGCGCCCATTCCTTGAAGTTCTTGACCGGTGCGGTGCTCAAGGCCCGTGCGCCTTGGCGGCGCGGCATCTCAGGGCGACAGCAGGGAACCGCTGCGCCAGGCCGTCACACCGGCGATCTTGGCAATGCGCATGCCGCGGCTGGCAAACCGCCTTGCGGTCCGTGCGAAGCAGCGCCCGGCCTGGCTGGCGCGGATGGTATGTCGCTCATCGGTCATTGGGTCAATCACTTGTGCCACCGCCTCACCGGCATTCACCCAATCACCAGGGGTCTTCAGGAACACGAGCACGCCGGCCTGTGTGGCCACCAGGGGTTCGACACCCTCCAGCGGAGTGGCTTCACAAAGAGGCGCGGGCAACTGGGCAACTTCGGATGATGGAGTCGCATCCAACGCGCGGCCGCGGACGAACCCACGCAGGGCCAGAAACGCCACGATCGCCTGGGCATCCTGTTCAGCCAGTTCCAGGGATACATCGCACTCGCCGCGCAACTCTACCGTGGCAGCGATGCAGCCGCAGGGATCCACTGGCTTGAGAGGCCCGGCCAATGCCGCCACTTCCCACCAGATCCTGGCCAGCGATTCGTCGAAGGGCTGATCCCCAGCTTCGTCGCTGCACAAAAAGGCCTGGGCACCCAGCAAGGCCGACAAGGGGCCGAAGGCTTCCCTCTGCGAGGTGGGCGCGTAGAGGTGCATCACCGCCTGGTTGTCGCAGTGCAGATCCAGCACCACATCGGCGTCGGCGGCCAGCAGTGCCAGCCGCTGCTTGAGTGCCTGCGTCTCGGTCTCGGCGGGCGCCTCCTCCAGGATCTCACGCAGCGCCCTGCGCACGAGCTCCTTGTTCTGGACCGAATCGCTGCCCAGCTGAAGCCCCACCCGGCCCCAGATCGTGTGGCTGTGCAGTCCGTGATGACGGTTGAAGTTGATGCCCGTGGCCAAGTCGAACCGGCCCAGCGCCTGCCCAAGGCACTCCTGGGCCAGACCGATGGGATTGGCCATGGGCACCAGCACCACCTGCCCGAGCAGGTCGCCCGCGTCCTCCAGCAGCTGCAGCCGCCGTATCAGCGACTGCGCCACCAGCATCGGAGGAATCTCATCGGCATGCAGGGAGGCCTGGATGTAGGCCTTCAGGCCGGGCTGGGAGCTGGCTTCGCCAGTGGCCGTCTCACCAAAGTGCAGGCTGCGCAGCTGGCGCGCGGTCCCTGGGGTCCCCGAGGGCAGCGGGTGCATCACGGTTCTCATCGCGCAGGCTCCTGATTGACGGCAGATGGCCGCGACGATCGGGTGGGCTGCACAGGCGGATTCAGCGCGGGGTTCGGGGGCGTGTTCAGAGGTTGGTGCAGTGGTCGATGAACCTTCACGGGGGTCACATCCACCGCAACATTCAAGACGGTATAGGTCTCGGGTCCGATGAGAGAGCCGAACCATCCCCGCAACTCCGGGATGCGGTACAGGCGGTACTCGAAGCCGAGTTCTGGCGCGGGGTCCTCGACACGGGGATTGGCCTGAAACGCCAGCCCCTTCACCTCGGCCGATGGGCTATCGACCAGGTCGGACATGGCTGAGACGATCGCATGGGGCGCCAGGATGTCCAGGTAGTAGGGGGCCGGTGGACGGTAGGGTTTGAATCCCGGCTGCTGCCAGGCAAGGGCGCCACCTTCTTTGTGCGCAGCCGGATGAGTCTGGCCTGTGAGCAGGTCGTGCCGGTCACCGCGATCCAGTAGGCTCAGGCGCACGCCCTGGATGTTGAAGGCGCCCAGGTCGGGGTTCTGGGTGGCCTTGCGAAGGTCCACCAGCAGCACGCCGCTGCGGCCCACCACCTCCACTTGGCCCCGGTGGATGACCGCGGCCGTGTCCTCTTCGACGCCCAGACCTATTTGGTAGCCCAGACGCACCATGCCAGGCAGCATGCGGCCGATGCGCCCACGGCGAATGAAATGCTGGTCGATGAAGACATCAGGCCCCACGAAACCCAGGCCACGGTCGTACTCGGCACCGGCGCGCCAGCGACCCTTGAGAATCAGGTGATTGTCCTGCGCATCCCGGAACATCATCGAACTCATGATGGCTGCACCCGCGCTGGTGCCCGCCACCACGCCGCCACGATCAAACACCTCGCGGATGGCGCGCAGCATCGGCGTCTCTTGCCCGTCGGGCTGCAGAGTGGAGACGATCAACTCCTGCGCGCCCCCGGTGAAGTAAACGCCGGTTGAGCGCGCTATGCGCTCGATCTGGACGGGGTCGTCCCGCAGGGCCCGCCAGTCGGTGCCCGGCAGACGCGGTGCCACGGGGATCAACTCGACTCGAGCACCATGCCGCTCAAGAACCTGCGCCGTTTGTCCACCCACCCGCTCCGGGCTGGCCGAAGCGGTGGCGAACACCGCGATCCTGGCGCCAGGGCCGCCGGCGGCCTGCACGATGCGGCTCCACACCGCATCGTTGTCGGCGCTCAGCGCACCTCCTATGGCAATGGCCGTTCCGCGGTTCTGCCCTGTGGCCGCCGCCAGCGTAGCTGTTGACGGGACCAGTAGAGCCGCAATCGCCAGAAGGACACCCAACCCGCATGCACGACGTTGCAATATGGAGACCTGGCGCAGGGAGAACTTCGACTCTCGCATGTTGTTGGGGCGTTTCTCCATTGGAAAGGCTTGTGATGGTGACAGCCGCGAACTGGATCGCCCATAGAGCGACACCCTCAAACAGCGCCGGATGGCTGATTGATGCAATGGGATGTCGCTTTTCGACAAGCGCCGATGCAGGCACGCCACGGCGCCTTGCTTGAATGCGACACGGGCTTGCATCAGTGCGACGGGCGCGGGTCGTCCTCATGTTCAGGTCCAAGGCTTGGTGGCTAGAGTCCGCCAGCAGACCGTCTGCAACCCTCCACCGCCGAGATCCACCTCATGAAACCCATTTCCATCAACCGCTTGCGTCCAATCGCCTGTGCTGTTGGTCTTCTCGCCGCGGCCCTGTCCAGCAGTGCCGCAGCACAGTCCGCAGCCCCTGCTGCCGAGCGCGTGGAAGTCACCGGCTCGAACATCAAGCGAATTGATGGCGAGACACCGCTGCCGGTCGAAGTGATCCAACGCGCCGACATCGACAAGATCGGTGTCACCACTGCCGCCGAATTGCTGCAGAAGATCACTTCCAATGTGGGTGGCCTCACCGATGGTGCCTCCATCAGCGACCAGATGGGCGCACAGCGTGGCTTCAACGGGGCCAACCTCCGCGGTTTGGGGGTCTCCAGCACCCTGGTGCTGCTCAACGGTCGACGCCTGGCCAACTTTGCTTCGCCAGGAGACAACGCAGGGGTGGACCTCAACACCATTCCCGCCGGCGCGATCGACCGAGTCGAGGTTCTAAAGGACGGTGCCTCGGCCATCTACGGCACCGACGCCATGGGCGGCGTGATCAACTTCATCACCCGCAAGGATTTTCAGGGAGTGAGCTTGAACGTCTATAACGCCAGCACCCGTGAAGGTGGTGGCGGCAAGCGCACTGCCACCATAACGGCCGGTCATGGCGATTTGCGCAAGGACCGCTTTAATGTGTTTGCCACTGTGGACGTGCAGCGCCTGGAATCACTGGACGCGAGCCAACGCCGTTTCATCCAGGAATACAGCCTACCCACCCGGCTGCCTCCGCAGACCTCGAGCAACTCCTTCCCGGCCAACGTTGACCTCACCTCAGCCCAACTGACGACTCTGAACAATTTCGTACGTGCCAACCCCGGCACAGCCCTCAAAGGCAGCAATGCCGACGGCACCTGGAACCCAGGCGGCGTGAACTCTGGATCCCGTCGGGTCAACTTCGGCAAGAGCAGCTGCGCTGGCGGGCTGAACCCCAACTCGGTGCTACCCCTAGGCCTGGGCGGCCGCGAGGGTTGCTCCTACGACTATGTGGCGGGGTCTGAAATCTACCCGGCCTCCGATAAGGCCAGCCTGCTCAGCAGGGCAACCTTGCAGGCCAGCAACAACCATCAGCTCTTTGCTGAGCTGATGCTGGCTCGCTCGGAGACCGACTACGCGGCCTCGCCCGCCACAGCACGCTTCCGGACCTCTTCGGGGGTCACCTTGCCCTCGTCCCTGCAGGCAGTCACCGGCATCACCACGCCAGTGGACTTCCGCTTCCGCCTGGAAGACGCCGGAAAGCGCACCAGCCGTGTGGACAGCTCGGCCTCCAGGGTGGTAGCCGGCGCGTTGGGCCAGATCGGCGGCTGGGACTATGACGCCGCATTCAGTCGCAGCGTCAACGAGGTCACCGACACGAACCTTTCGGGCTGGGTGTCCTTCGGTCGGCTGGAAGCCGGACTCAAGGCGGGGCAGTACAACCCCTTCGCACCCCGCACCGGAACGGCCGGGCGCGACTTCATGAACAGCATCCGCCTGGATGGCGCCGCTCGGGTTGCCCAGGGTACAACCACTGGGGTCGACGCGAAAATTAGCCGTCCGCTCAGCCGTTTGGCTGGCGGTGAAATGATCCTGGCCATCGGATCGGACCTGCGTCGCGAGGCTGTGGACTTCCGTGCCACGGATGTGCTCAAGACCAATGATGTGACCGGAGACCGCTCCAGTTCGGGCGCCTTGTTGGCCGACACCAGCCACTCCCGTCATGTGGCGGGCCTCTATTCCGAACTGAGCGCCCCATTCAGCAAGCAATGGGAGGGTCAGTTCGCCCTGCGTCACGACCGCTACAGCGGCGTCAACGACGCAGCCACCAACCGCACCTCACCCGACCTCAGCACCACCAACCCCAAGATCGGTTTGAGCTTCCGGCCCAACAATCAGTTGCTGGCGCGCGCCTCCTACGGCACCGGCTTCCGCGCTCCCACCGTGTCGGACCTGTTCCGGCCACTTCGCACGGGCATCACAGCCAGCTTCGTTCGCGACCCGGTCTCCGGCGAAGTGGCCCAGATGCCGATCGACCGCGCATCCAACCCCAATCTCCGCCCCGAGACCTCGCGTCAGGCCAACTTGGGCTTGGTGTTCGAGCCCACGCGCCAACTCAGCGGAAGCGTCGACTATTGGATGATTCGCAAGTCCGACATCATCTCCGATATCGGCGAAGAGACCATCTTCACCAACCCGGTTTACTACAACGACCCCAAGATCGTGACTCGTTTCTCCGACGGCTTCGTCAACTTCGTCAGCGTGCAGAAGGAGAATCGCGGCAACCTCAATACCTCGGGCCTGGACGTCTCCCTGGCGGTGCGGGATGTCAACACTGGCGTGGGCCGCCTCGGAGCACGCCTGGACGGCACGCTGATTACGGAGTACAGGTTCGCCACCGACCCCCGTTCGCCGCTCGTGGACGGACTTGGGCGCTTCCGAGACGACAAGGCTGTTCAGCGTTGGCGCCATCGCTTGAGCGTTAATTGGGACCGCGGTCCGGTTGGCGCCACGCTCACCAACACCTACCTATCAGGCTACCGTGACCAGAACGTTCCCGGCCTAGCGGCCCCAGATTGGAACAACCGGTCCGTCGAAGCCTATTCTTTGTGGGACCTGACCGGCAGTTACCAGATCAACAAGCAGGTTCGCCTGCGAGCTGGTGTCATCAACCTCTTGGACACCGCACCACCGTTCACCAACCAATCACGCTACTTCCAGGTCACCTGGGATCCAACCTACGGCGACCCGCGCGGTCGAACCTTGTTTGCCAGCGTGAATGTCTCCCTTCGTTGACTGGGCGACTTGAGCCAATGGTGGCCAGTGCGCTTGGAGTGATCCCAGCGCACGAAGCCCGCTTTGCGCCGTCATGAAGACCATCGTCATGATCGGTGCGCCCACCGACATCGGTGCCGGCGCGCGGGGTGCTTCGATGGGCCCCGAGGCCTTGCGGGTGGCCGGTTTGCAGCCGGCGCTGCAGGCCCACGGCCTGGCGGTGCGCGACATCGGCAACCTGCTGGGCCCGGCCAATC
>JBEAWD010000215.1:0-5345 GCA_041160585.1 Pseudomonadota bacterium
GAATGTCCAGCACCGACATCGACTGCACCGACACCATCATCTGGAAGGCACGGGAGTAGAGGAAGTCACCGACCAGCACCGCCGCTGCGTTGCCGAACATGGCGTTGGCGGTTTGCCGGCCACGTCGCAGGTTGCTTTCGTCCACCACATCGTCGTGCAGCAGCGTGGCCGTGTGGATGAACTCGACCACCGCTGCCAGGGTGTGGGCCCGCGGACCCTCGTGACCCAGGGCTGCGGCCACCATCAGCAGCAGGCGCGGCCGGATGCGCTTGCCGCCCGAGCCCACGATGTAATGCCCGATCTGGTTGACCAGGGCCACGTCCGAATGCAGCTGCTGGCCGATCACCGCGTCCACCTGGGCCATTTGCCCGTCCAGCCAGTGGGCGCAGTCGATGTCGGCGGTTGGGGTGGTGTTCACGAACAGGGCAGGGTCAGGACAGCGGCGGGATTATAGGAACCGCCCGCTGGCGACCCCATTTGGGCTCGGGTGGGCTTGAAGCCACCCGGTGCGGGCCGGGATCCGCTTGGTTCGGGTTTTTGCTATACTTTTGGGTTCTCCGCGTTCGGGGCGCACAGCCCTGGGCGGTCGGGAGAAGTGATCAACGAAAGGATTTCCCATGTACGCGGTCATAAAAACCGGTGGCAAGCAATACAAGGTTGCTGCCGGCGAGAAGATCAAAGTAGAACAGATTGCTGCGGACGTTGGCCAGGAAATCGTGATTGACCAGGTTCTGGCCGTCGGAAGCGGCGCCGAGCTGAAGGTTGGCACGCCTGTGCTGGCAGGTGCAACCGTGAAGGCCACCGTCGTGGCCCACGGCAAGCACGACAAGGTGCGCATTTTCAAGATGCGTCGCCGCAAGCACTACAAGAAGTCGCAAGGCCATCGCCAGACCTACACCGAGCTGCAGATCAGCGCGGTCAACGCCTGAGCCCAGCCCCTTTCAACCTTCCAGGAGTAAAGATCCATGGCACAGAAAAAAGGCGGCGGCTCCACACGCAACGGCCGCGATTCCAAGCCGAAGATGCTCGGCGTCAAGGTGTTCGGCGGCCAGGCCGTTCCGGCCGGCTCGATCATCGTGCGCCAGCGCGGCACCCGTTTCCATGCCGGCCCGAACGTGGGCATGGGCAAGGACCACACCCTGTACGCCCTCGTAGACGGCACCGTGAGTTTCGCTACCAAGGGCGAGCTCAACCGTCACACGGTGGCCGTGACCCCGGCCTGACCATTCGGTCACCGGCGTCGCAGACGCACCTGCCGCAAACCCCGGTCCGCCGGGGTTTGCCCTTTTGAGGTCTCCATGAAATTCGTCGACGAAGCCACCATTGATGTCGCAGCCGGCAACGGCGGCGCCGGCTGCGTGAGCTTTCGGCGTGAGAAGTTCATCCCCTTCGGCGGGCCCGATGGGGGCAATGGAGGCCGGGGCGGCAGCGTGTGGGCCGTGGGCGACCGCAACCTCAACACCTTGATCGACTACCGCTATGCGCGCCGCCACGAGGCGCGCAACGGTGAGCCGGGCCGCGGCTCAGACCAATTCGGCGCGGCCGGTGACGACATCGTGCTGCGCATGCCGGTGGGCACCATCCTGCGCGATGCCGAATCCGACGAGGTGGTGGCTGAGCTCCTGGTGCCGGGCGAGCCGGTGCTGGTGTGCAAGGGCGGTGACGGTGGCTTTGGCAACTTGCACTACAAGACCAGCACCAACCGCGCGCCACGGCAGAAGACCCCGGGCTGGCCCGGTGAAGCCAAGAAGCTGCGGCTGGAGCTGCGCGTACTGGCCGATGTGGGCTTGCTTGGCATGCCCAACGCCGGCAAGAGCACGCTGATTGCCGCCATTTCCAACGCGCGGCCCAAGATCGCCGACTACCCCTTCACCACCCTACACCCGAATCTGGGTGTGGTGCGTGTCGGTCCCGAAAAGAGCTTCGTGGTTGCCGACATCCCCGGCCTGATTGAGGGCGCTGCCGAAGGTGCCGGCCTGGGTCACCAGTTCCTGCGCCACCTGCAGCGCACCGAGCTGCTGCTGCATCTCGTCGACTTGGCCCCCTTCGATGACTCGGACCCGGTGCAACAGGCCAAGGCCATCGTCGAGGAACTGCGCAAGTACGACGAATCGCTGCATCAGAAGCCTCGCTGGCTGGTCCTCAACAAGATGGACATGGTGCCCGGTGATGAGCGTGCCGCCCGTGTGAAGGACTTCGTCAAGCGCTTCAAGTGGAAGGGGCCGGTCTTTGAAATCTCGGCGCTGGCCAGGCAAGGGCTGGACCCCCTGATCCACGCCATCTACGACCATGTGGCGGCTCACCGCGCGCCGGTGATCCCCGAGCCCGATGCCCGCTTCGAGGCCTCGGCCGAGGTGCTGCCCCAGCCGGAGCCTGAGGATCCCCGCTTTCGACGTGATTGACCGAGGCCGACCGGCCCGTTGCCCGGTTCCAGGACCCCATCGCACCCACGCCCATGAGCCTCCACGGCGACCCCCACACCCCGAATGCCCTTGATGCGGCCGTGCTGCGCGACGCGCGGCGCATTGTCATCAAGGTGGGTTCCAGCCTCGTGACCAATGAAGGACGCGGCGTGGACGCGCAGGCCATCGGCAACTGGTGTCGCCAGATGGCCGCCCTGGCGCGCGAGGGCCGCGAGGTGATCATGGTGTCCAGCGGCGCGATTGCCGAGGGCATGAAACGCCTGGGTTGGGCCGCGCGGCCATCGCAGCTGCACGAGCTGCAAGCCGCTGCCGCTGTGGGCCAGATGGGCCTGGCGCAGATATACGAATCCCTTTTGCGCGAGCAGGGTCTGCACAGTGCGCAGGTGCTGCTGACCCACGCCGACCTGGCCGACCGCGAGCGCTACCTCAACGCGCGCTCGACCCTGCTGACCCTTCTGGGTCTGCGGGTGATCCCGGTGATCAATGAGAACGACACCGTGGTCAACGACGAGATCAAGTTCGGCGACAACGACACCCTGGGCGCCCTGGTGGCCAACCTGGTGGAAGCCGATGCCCTGGTGATCCTCACCGACCAGAAGGGCCTCTACAGCGCCGACCCGCGCAGAGACGCAGCAGCCCGGTTCATTGAAGTGGCACCTGCCGGCGATGCACAGCTCGAACAGATGGCCGGTGGTGCGGGTTCGTCCATCGGCAAGGGCGGCATGATCACCAAGGTGCTGGCGGCCAAGCGCGCTGCGGGCAGTGGGGCGTCGACGATCATCGCCTGGGGTCGCGAGCCCGATGTGCTGCTGCGCCTGGCCCGGGGGGAAGCGATCGGCACGGCCCTGGTGGCCACCACACCCAAGCTGGCCGCGCGCAAGCAGTGGATGGCCGACCACCTGCAGCTGCGTGGTGCGGTCACCGTCGACGACGGCGCGGTGGCCAAGCTCACCGCCGAGGGCAAGAGCCTGTTGCCCATCGGCGTGGTGGAGGTGGAGGGTGAATTCCACCGGGGGGATGTGATTGCCGTCAGGCGTGCAGACGGCAGCGTCATTGCCCGTGGCCTGTCCAATTACTCCAGCAGCGAGGCGCGCCTCATCGCGCGCAAGGCCTCAACCCAGATCGAAGCGGTGCTGGGCTATGTGTATGAGCCCGAGCTCATCCACCGGACGAATCTGATCCTGATGTGAGCGCAGCGGGGTCGGCCGGCGCCGTGCGCGGGTCGCCACCGCCCTGTGGCGTTTGGGCTTGGCCTGCAGCCGCATCTCCGTCATGGCCACCGCTGTGCGCGCCGCTGCGTTCGCTGCTGTGCCCGCCGCTATGTCCCCCGTTTTGTGCCCGCATGCCGCCACGCAGGTAACGGTTGTTCGAGTGCGCGCGCGGCAGAAAGCGCGCCAACTCGGTCAGCGCCATTTCGTACACGCCGCGCTTGAATTCGATCACCACGTCCAACGGCACCCAGTAGTCATTCCAACGCCAGGCGTCGAACTCGGGGTGGTCGGTGGCACGCAGGTTCATGTCGCTGTCGCGGCCCAGCAGCTTGAGCAGGAACCAGATCTGCTTTTGCCCCCGGTAGTGCCCGCGGGATTCGCGCCGAATGAAGTGGTCGGGGACTTCGTAGCGCAGCCAGTCGCGCGTGCGGGCGATGATCTGCACATGCTCAGGCAGCAGCCCCACCTCTTCGTGCAGTTCGCGGAACATCGCCTGCTCGGGCGTCTCCCCGTGCTTGATGCCACCCTGAGGAAACTGCCAGGAATGTGTCTTCAGCCGCTTGCCCCAGAAAACCTGGTTGCGACCGTTGAGCAGGATGATGCCGACGTTGGGTCTGAAACCCTCACGGTCGAGCATAATCAAACCCCAATTTTTAAGTTGGTTCGATTATTGCACCGGCCCTGTGCGTGATGCGAATCCTCGCTAACCCTGGGCCGTTCCTGTTTCATGAAAGCCTCTCAGTTCCTCATCAGCACGCTCAAGGAAGCGCCTGCCGACGCCGAAGTGGTCAGCCACCGTCTGATGATGCGCGCAGGCATGATCAAACGCCTGGGCGCGGGCATCTACAACTACATGCCCATGGGCCTGCGGGTGATCCGCAAGGTCGAGGCCATCATCCGTGAAGAAATGAATCGGGCCGGCGCCATCGAGATCACGATGCCCGTGGTGCAGCCAGCCGAGCTGTGGCACGAAACCGGTCGCTTCGACAAGATGGGCCCTGAGCTGCTGCGCATCCAGGACCGCCACGAGCGCGCCTTCGTCATTCAACCCACCAGCGAAGAGGTGGTCACCGACATCGCTCGACAGGAGTTGCGCAGCTACAAGCAGCTGCCCAAGAACCTGTACCAGATCCAGACCAAGTTCCGCGATGAGCGTCGTCCGCGCTTTGGCATCATGCGCGGACGCGAGTTCACGATGAAGGACGCCTACTCCTTCGACCGAGACGCCGCCGCCGCAGCCAAGAGCTACGACACCATGTTCGCGGCCTACAAGCGCATCTTCGATCGCTTCGGTCTGCAGTACCGCGCCGTGGCGGCCGACACCGGCGCCATCGGCGGTGACCTGTCGCACGAATTCCAGGTGATCGCCGACACCGGCGAGGATGCCATCGTCTATTGCCCCACAAGCGAATTCGCCGCCAACATCGAGTTGGCCGAAGCCGTGGCGCTGCTGCCAGCGCGCGGCGCCGCCTCGCAGGCCATGGCCAAGACGCCCACACCGGGCAAGAGCACCTGCGCCGATGTGGCTCAATTGTTGGGCCTGCCCCTGCAGCAGACGGTCAAGAGTCTCGTGCTGGCCACCGACGACATCACCGAAGACGGCGTCGTCAAGAAGAGCACGGTGTGGTTGCTCTTGGTGCGTGGCGACCACGACCTCAATGAGGTGAAGGCCGGCAAGGTCGAGGGCCTCAAGGGCGGCTTCCGCTTTGCC
>JBEAWD010000254.1:0-14536 GCA_041160585.1 Pseudomonadota bacterium
CGCCGCCGACGAGGCCCTGGCTGGGCATGGTCGGCGCATTGCCGTCACGCTGCACACCGACGGTTCGGTCAGCGTCGACGACGATGGACGCGGAATTCCCTTCGGCCTGCATCCCGAGGAAGGCGTGCCGGTGGTGGAGATCGTCTTCACTCGACTGCACGCCGGGGGCAAGTTCGACAAGGGATCGGGGGGCGCCTACAGCTTCTCCGGCGGCCTACACGGCGTGGGGGTGAGTGTCACGAATGCGCTGGCCAAACGGCTGCAGGTACAGGTGTGGCGCGAGGGTCAGACCGCTGCACTGGCTTTCTCAGGTGGCGATGTGGTGGAGCCCCTGAAGGTGTCGTCCGCCTCGGCACCGGCCTCAGGGGCAGCCTTGCAGCTCGCCGGCGCCGCACGCCGCAGCGGCACCTCGGTGCGGGTTTGGCCGGATTCGAAGTACTTCGAATCGGCCGAGCTGCCGCGTGCCGAACTGATTCACCTGCTGCGCAGCAAGGCGGTGCTGATGCCCGGCGTCACGGTGACCCTGCACCACGAAAAGAGTGGCGACACCCAGACATGGCTGTACAAGGGCGGCCTGCGCGACTACCTGCTGCAAAGCCTGCAGGCCGAGCCCCTGATTCCGCTGTTTGAGGGTGAGCGCTACGCCGAAGCCGCCGAGACCGAGAACTTCGCCGAAGGAGAGGGCGCAGCCTGGTGCGTGGCTTTCACCGAGGAGGGGGCACTGCTGCGCGAGAGTTATGTCAATCTGATTCCCACGGTGGCTGGTGGCACCCACGAAAGCGGCCTCAAGGACGGGCTTTTCGGGGCCATCAAAGGCTTCATCGACATGCATGCGCTATTGCCCAAGGGCGTGAAGTTGATGCCCGAGGACGTGTTCTCGCGTGCGAGCTTCGTGCTGTCGGCCAAGGTGCTGGACCCGCAGTTCCAGGGGCAGACCAAGGAGCGGCTGAATTCTCGCGATGCGCTGCGACTGGTGTCGGCCTACACCAAGCCCGCCTTGGAACTGTGGCTGAACCAGCACGTGGAGCACGGCCGCAAGCTGGCTGAACTGGTGATCAAGGCGGCGCAGACACGACAGCGTGCCTCGCAAAAGGTGGAGAAGAAGAAGGGCTCGGGTGTGGCGGTGCTGCCGGGCAAGCTGACCGATTGCGAAAGCCGTGACCTGTCGATGAACGAGTTGTTCCTTGTGGAGGGCGATTCGGCCGGCGGCAGCGCCAAGATGGGCCGCGACAAAGAGACACAGGCGATCCTTCCCTTGCGCGGCAAGGTGCTCAATGCCTGGGAGGTCGAGCGCGACCTTCTGTTCAAGAACAACGAGATTCACGACATCTCGGTGGCCATTGGTGTGGACCCGCATGGCCCCGGTGATTCGCCTGACCTGAGCGGTCTTCGCTATGGCAAGGTCTGCATCCTCAGTGACGCCGATGTGGATGGCTCGCACATCCAGGTGCTGCTGCTGACGTTGTTCTTCCGGCATTTCCCCGAATTGGTGGCGCAAGGGGTGATCCACGTGGCACGCCCGCCGCTGTTCCGCGTGGATGCGCCGGCCCGTGGCAAGAAGCCCGCAGCCAAGCTCTACGCCCTGGACGAGGGTGAGCTCACCGCCATCTTGGACAAACTGCGCAAGGAAGGTGCTCGCGAAGGCTCATGGACGATCAGCCGCTTCAAGGGCCTGGGAGAAATGAGCGCCGAGCAATTGTGGGAGACCACGCTGAACCCCGACACGCGGCGGCTGCTGCCTGTGAGCCTGGGCGCCCTGGACTTTGCCGCCACCGAATCCCGCTTCAACCAACTCATGGGCAAGGGCGAGGCGGCGGCTCGGCGCGAATTGATGGAACTCCACGGCGACGCCGTCGAGGTGGACATCTGAGCCACCTGAAAGATCACCATGTCTGAACAACTGGAACTGCGGCCTGCCGATGCGCAGGACGATGACGACGGCCTGGCGGCCTATGCGCAGCGCGCCTACCTGGAATATGCGCTGAGTGTGGTCAAGGGCCGTGCGCTGCCCGATGTGTGCGACGGCCAAAAGCCCGTGCAGCGGCGCATCCTGTACTCGATGGCCCGCATGGGTCTGGTCTTCACTGGAGCCAATGGGGCCAAGTCTGTCAAGAGCGCGCGCGTGGTGGGCGATGTACTGGGTCGCTTCCACCCCCATGGCGACCAGGCGGCCTACGACGCGCTGGTGCGCATGGCGCAGGACTTTTCCCAACGCTATCCGCTGATCGACGGGCAGGGCAACTTCGGCAGCCGGGATGGCGATGGGGCGGCGGCCATGCGCTACACCGAAGCGCGGCTTTCGCCCATCACACGATTGCTGCTCGAGGAGATCGACGAGGGCACGGTGGACTTCGTGCCCAACTACGACGGCTCCACCGAGGAGCCGCGTCTGTTGCCCGCGCGCCTTCCCTTCGTGCTGCTCAACGGCGCCAGCGGCATTGCTGTGGGCCTGGCCACCGAGGTGCCCAGCCACAACCTGCGCGAAGTGGCCGCAGCCACGGTAGCCTTGCTCAAGAACGAGAAGCTGGCCGATGAGGAGCTGTTCGAGATGCTGCCCGGGCCCGATTACCCGGGTGGCGGGCAAATCATCAGTTCACCCGACGACATCCGGGCTGCCTATGCGGGCGGACGCGGCTCGCTCAAGGTGCGCTGCCGCTGGAAGATTGAAGACTTGGCACGCGGACAGTGGCAGCTCGTGGTGACCGAATTGCCGCCAGGCACCAGCTCACA
Organism: Pseudomonadota bacterium; assembly: GCA_041160585.1. Taxonomy (GTDB): domain Bacteria; phylum Pseudomonadota; class Gammaproteobacteria; order Burkholderiales; family Burkholderiaceae_C; genus RFTU01. The sequence goes on from JBEAWD010000254.1 coordinate 2,731, forward strand.
GAAGGTGCTGGAGGAAATCGAGGAGATCACCAACCCCAAGGTGAAGGCCGGCAAGAAGGCCCTGAGCAGTGACCAGACACAGCTCAAGACGACGGTGTTGGCGGTGCTGGACGGCGTACGCGATGAATCGAGCAAGGACGCGCCGGTACGCCTGGTGTTCGAGCCCAAGAGCCGCACGGTGGAGCAGGCCGAGCTGGTGTCGACCCTCCTGGCCCACACCAGCCTGGAAACCAGCGCGCCCATCAACCTGACCATGGTGGGCGCCGATGGCCGCCCCACGCAGAAGAGCCTGCGCCAGGTGTTGCTGGAGTGGATCGGTTTTCGCCTGCAAACGGTGGAACGCCGCACGCGGCATCGGCTGGCCAAGGTGCTCGACCGCATCCATGTGCTCGAAGGTCGCCAACTGGTGCTGCTGAACATCGATGAGGTGATTCGCATCATCCGCAACAGCGATGAGCCCAAGGTGGCGCTGATCGAGCGCTTCAAGCTCAGCGATCGCCAGGCCGAGGACATTCTGGAGATTCGTCTTCGGCAGTTGGCGCGGTTGGAGGCCATTCGCATCGAGCAGGAACTGGCCGAACTGCGTCAGGAACAGCGCAAGCTTGAAGACATCCTGGCCACACCGGCGGCACTCAAGCGCACCGTGGTCAAGGAGATCGAAGCGGATGCCAAGGCCTATGGCGACGACCGTCGCACCCTGATCCAGGCCGACAAGCGCGCCGTCGCCGAGGTGAAGGTGATTGACGAGCCGGTGACGGTGGTGGTGAGCCTCAAGGGTTGGGTCCGCGCACTCAAGGGGCACGAGGTCGAGTCAGCCTCGCTGCAGTTCAAGTCGGGCGATGCCCTGTATGGCACCTTTGCCTGCCGCAGCGTGGACTCGCTCGTGGTCTTGGGCAGCAACGGGCGCGCCTATTCGGTGGCCGTGGCAGCCTTGCCGGGCGGTCGTGGCGACGGTGCGCCCATCACCACCTTCATCGAGCTGGAAAGCGGCACGCAACCGGCGCACTACCTGGCCGGACCCGGGGACACCGTACTGCTCTTGGCGGGCACCGGCGGCTTTGGGTTGATGGCGCGCCTGTCCGACCTTTACAGCCGGCAGCGCGGCGGCAAGTCTTTCATGTCGATCGAGGCCGGCGAGCAGGTGCTGCCGCCAGCCCTGGTGCATCCCGTCCACGACGCGGTGGCGGCACTGGCGCTGGACGGCAGGCTGCTGGTGTTTGCGCGCGATGAACTGAAGCTGCAGCCCGGTGGCGGGCGGGGGCTGACGCTGATGGACGTGGATGCCAAGTCTCCGCTGGTGTCGGTGTGCACCTTTGCCGGTGCGGTCATGGTGTCTGGCCAGGGCCGAGGCGGCAAGGACAAGGAAGACAAGCTGCAAGGTGCGGGCCTGGCGCTGCATGCCGGCAAGCGTGCCCGCAAGGGCCGCAAGGTGGAGGGCTTCCCGCGGCCCATGCGCGTCACGCCTTGGGCCCCCTGATGATCACACTCTTCGACTGCTCGACCGCGCCCAGCCCGCGCCGCGCGCGCATCGTGCTGGCCGAGAAGGGCATCCCGCATGAGACCGTGCAGGTGAACTTGGCGCAGGGGGAACAACTGGGCGAGGCCTATCGAGCCATCAACCCACGCTGCACCGTGCCGGCGCTGCGGCTGGATGACGGCAAGGTGCTGACCGACAACGCCGCCATCGAGGCCTGGGCCGAGGCATACGCACCGCAGCCGCCGCTGTGGGGCCGCTCGCCGGTGGACAAGGCCGAGATCGCCAGTTGGCACTGGCGCATCGAATTCGAGGGACTCCAGGCGATTGCCGAAGGCTTTCGCAACAGCAGCCCAGCCATGGCGGGCCGTGCCTTGAGCGGGCCTGATGGTTTCGCGCAGATCCCGGCCTTGGCCCAGCGCGGCGTGCAGCGCACCCAGCTGTTCATGCGCCTGCTGGATGAGCGGCTGCAGGGGCGCGACTACGTGGCTGCCGATCAGTTCAGCATGGCCGACATCCTGGCGGTGGTGACGGTTGACTTCGCGCGCATCGTCAAGGTCAAGCCCGGCCCTGAGCACCCGAACCTATTGCGCTGGCGCGCGGCCATGGCTTTACGTCCCTCGATGGGTCTGTAGCGCCGATCGGGCGGCCAGTGCCGCCAGGAGGATGAACAGGGCGCCGCTCCAGAATTCGTAGGGCACGCCCAAGAGAAAGGCCTTGGCCTCCAGGCAGCTGGCGCGCGGTTGGAACACGTCGGGCCACAGGCCATCGAGGCGGGTGACGGCCAACACGCGATCGGCCAGGGTGAGGTTGCAAGATGCACTGGCCGCTGCCACGAGGTGCTGCCACAAAGCAGCAGCCAGGCCGCAGACCGCCAGCAGCCCCCGCAGACCGGCCAGTAGGGGCGCCGCCAAAGGCCATTGACCGTTCGGGTCCCCCGACTGCCAGGCATCGCCATCACCGCGCCCGCCAGCAAGTGTCAGGGTGGTGGCTTCAAGCAGGGCGAGCGCCGCACCCACGGCGAACAGCAGCCGCTGCAGGACGCACCAGGGGCAAGGCTGCATGTCGAACCGGTGCTGCGACACCAAGGCCGCCCCCAGGGCGACCAGCGCCAGTGCAGCCGACAGCAGCGGCTCGACGACGCGGGTGCGTCTCAAGTCGGCCAGACCTCGACGATCATTTCGATCTCCACGCAAGAGCCCATGGGCAGCTGCGCAACCCCGAAGGCGCTGCGGGCGTGTGCGCCGACCTCAGGGCCGAACACCTCCATCAGCAGTTGCGAGCATCCGTTGGTCACCAGGTGGGCTTCGGTGAACTCGCCGGTGCTGTTGACCAGGCTCATCACCTTGACGATGCGCTTGACGCGCTGCAGGTCACCGACTGCCGCCTGTAGCGTGCCCATGAGGTCGATGGCCACCGACCTCGCCGCCGCCTGCCCTTCGCTGGTGCTGATCGTGGCGCCGAGTTGCCCTACCCAGGGCTTGCCGTCACGTTTGGCGATGTGGCCCGACAGAAAGACCAACGAGCCGGTCTGCACGAAGGGCACGTAGGCGGCCGCCGGCACGGCCACGGGGGGAAGTTGGATGCCCAGTGCCTGCAGGCGTTGGGCCACGGTGCTTGCGCTCATGGGGGTGCCTCCGAAGAGGGTGGGTTGGCGATGTCCGGAATCCTACATTGAGCCCATGGACGTGAGTGGGGGCAGGGCCGGCGATGGGGTCGTCGCTGGCGGTTTGGCGGTGGTGGCCTGGGTCGCCGGTGTGGCGCTGCTGGATGTGTGGCCGCGCCTGCCCATGCCCTGGGTGCTGCAGGGCCTGTGCGCCCTGGCGGTGGCCACGGCGGCGGTGCGTGTGGTCATGGCGTTGGCGTCGGTTCGCGGTCGAGGGATCTTTCGTCAAGAAGCCCCCACGGGCCATTGCTCCCCCCAGGGGTGGCGGCGATGGACCGGCACGGTGGCCGTGTTGTTCGCTGCGGCCTTGTTAGGCCACGGCAGCACCGGTCTGCGCACGCAGCTGCGGCTCGATGCTCGGCTGCCCCACGCGCTGGAAGGCGTGCCCTTGGTCTTGGTGGGCGTCATCGACGAATTGCCCCGCCGCTCGGCCCAGGGCGTGCAGTTCACCTTCCGGGTTGAGTCTGCACGGACCCTGGCCGGATCGGCCGTGGCGGGCGTACCGGCTCGGGTGTGGTTGGGGTGGTGGATGGAGGGCCACGTGGACCTGCTGATGGCCGCTACGGTGCCCGAACCGCAGCCGGGTGAGCGTTGGGCCTTGCCGGTGACGCTCAAGCGACCCCACGGCACCCAGAATCCTGGCGCATTCGACGCCGAGCGTTGGTTCCTCGATCAGAACCTGGGGGCCAGCGGATCGGTGTCGGCCGCCCACCGGGGAGCGGTACAGCGCCTGGGCACGGTCGCGGCGGCGCGGGCATCCCCCGAAGCCTGGCGCGCTGCCTTGCGTGAGCGGATCGATGCCCATGTGCAGCAACCGGCGCTGGCGGGCCTGGTGGCCGGGCTCACCATCGGCGACCAATCGGCGGTGGATGCCGCCGATTGGCAGCTCTTCAGGGCCGCTGGCGTGGCCCATGCGCTGTCGATCAGCGGTGCACACATCACGGTATTCGCTGCCATGGCCGCGCCAGTGGCAGCGTGGCTGTGGAAGCGATGGCCAAGGGGATGTCTGATCTGGCCGGCCAGCTGGGTGGGCATCTGGGTCGGCTGGGCCCTGGCACTGGCCTACGCCCTGCTGGCAGGCTGGGGCCTACCCGCACAGCGCACCGTGGCGATGCTGGCCGTGGTGGCGCTGGCGCGCACCGGGGGCCTGAATTGGCCCGCTATGGGCGTCTGGCTGGCGGCCGCTTCGCCCATCGTGGTGTGGGACCCCTGGGCGGTCTCGCAGTCCGGCTTCTGGCTGTCCTTCGCGGCGGTGGGTCTGTTGCTGTTGGCGGGTGTCGCCTCGCCGCCGCCTGGGTCTTCGCAACATCACCCATCGGCTGGCCGATCCCTTTGGCGCCCCCAGGCCTGGCTTCAGACGGCATGGAAAGCCTGTCGCGCGCAAGTCGTCACGGCGGTGGGTCTGGCCCCCTTGGCGGCAGTGTGCTTTGGCGAGCTGTCGGTGGTGGGGGTGGTGGGCAATCTGGTGGCCTTGCCCTGGATCACGCTGGTGCTGACGCCGATGTGTCTGCTGGGCCTGTTGTGGCCGCCGATTTGGACTCTGTTGCCGGCCATCGTTGATCCCTTGAGAGCCTTGATGGGGTGGCTGGTGAGCAGCCCGGGGGCCGTGGTGTCGGTGCCCGCCACGGGAATGGGCGTGCTCGGCATGGCCTTGATGGGGGCCTGTCTGGCACTCATGCGGCTGCCAGCAGGCCTGCGCGCATCGGGCTTGGTGTTGATGGTGCCTTTGCTGCTGCCGCCGCCACGCCTGCCGGCCCATGGTGAAGTGCAGGTGTGGGCGATGGACGTGGGGCAGGGCACGGCGGTATTGGTCCGCACGCGTGGGCATGCCCTGCTGCTGGACGCCGGACCCGCCTGGGGCGAAGGGCGTGACGCGGGCGACCGGGTGGTATTGCCCGTGCTGCGTCACTTGGGGGTACGCCGCCTGGATGAGCTGGTGATCACCCATCGCGACCTGGACCACGCCGGGGGTGCCGCTTCCGTGCTCAGGGGCCTGCCCGTTTCACGGCTGAGATCGAGCCTCGAACCCCAGCATCCGCTGCGTCGATTCCCGGTGCCGCATGAAGCCTGCCGGCGGGGACAGTCCTGGCAATGGGACGGGGTGCAGTTGCAGGTGCTGCATCCCTTCGGCGATGAGGCGCCTGGGGCCAAGCCCAACACCCTGAGCTGCGTCCTGCGGATCGAAGACCGATGGGGTCGGTCCTTGCTGCTGACGGGTGACATCGAGCGCGAGCAGGAAGAGGCCCTGGTGCGCATCGACGCCCAAGGCCTGCGGTCCGATGGCCTGGTCGTGCCCCACCACGGCAGTCGGACCTCGTCCACCGAATCTTTCCTGCGGGCCACGGCGCCGCGATGGGCCGTGGCACAGGCGGGCTATCGAAACCGCTATGGCCATCCGGCAACTGCCGTGGTGCAACGCTACGGGTCTTTGAACATTCCCCTGCTCAGCAGCCCCTGGTGCGGGGCCCTGCGCTGGGATGGCGCTGAGCCCGAGTGCTGGAGGCAAATCCGCCAGCGGCATTGGCATGATCAGCCCGAGAAAGGGTCAACGCGCGCGCTGTCGGGCCGCTGAAGCGGCTTTCACACGGGCCTCCTGAACTTCGCGGCCAAGCTCGATCACGGCCAGGGCGTAGTAGCTCGACCAGTTGTATCGGGTGACGGCGTAGAAGTTGCTCGTTCCTGCCACATAGCTTGGGGCTGCCTGGCCGTTCTGAAGCGCCACCAACGCCAAGGGCCCCGGATGCGCGAGTGCGCGTTCGCCCAAGACGGCACCTTTGGCTGCGAGGTCGCTGGCCGAGAAGCTGGGCACGATGTCCGGCACCAGCAATTCGGCCAGGGCGGCTTCGTCGATGGGCGGCTCGACGCTGTAGTGCGTGGGCAGGCCCGGTGTCCAACCGTGGTTCTTCAGGAAATTCGCGACGCTGCCGATCACATCGGCCATGTTGCGTTCCAGGTTGATGTGGCCATCCCCGTCGAAGTCCACGGCATGTCGCAGGATGCTGCTGGGCATGAACTGCGGCCAGCCGATCGCACCCGCATAGGATCCCTTGACATCCTGGGGCGCGCGCCCTTCCTTGCGCGCCCACACCAACAGGGCCTCCAGTTCACTGCGGAAAAAGGCGCTGCGGTCACTGCGCCCGCTCGGGAAATCAAAGCTCAGCGTGGTCAACGCATCCAGGACCCGAAAGCCGCCCACGTGTCGGCCATAGTAGGTTTCCACGCCGATGATGCCTACGATCAACGAGGCGGGCACACCGTAGACCCGCTCTGCGCGCTTGAGCAGTCGGTCGTTGGCATTCCAGAATTCCAGGCCAGCCTTCAGGCGCTTGGGCTCCACGAAGCGGCTGCGGTAGGCCGCCCAATTCTTGGCCGTGCCGGCCGGTGGGGGCATGATGAGCTGTGCCACCCGCGCCTGATGACGGGCCTTGGCCAGGATGTTCATGGTGTCTTCCATGCGCCAACCGTGGCGCTGGGTCAGCTCCTCGGCGAACTGCCTGACGTCCTCCCGTTCACCATAGCCCGGTGCGGTCTGCTCGCGCGGGGTAACAGCGGTTTTGGCATCGCGCGCGGTTGCCGGGCTGTACCAGGCCGCGCACACCAGCACAGCCAATAGGCCCATCGCCAGCCGGTTGCGTCGGGGCGGTTTCCGCCCGAATCGCCGTGCATGAATGAGTTCGTTCATGGACCTCATGCTACCCGCGGCCACGACAGCGACAATTCAGCGCATGAGCACGGCGTTCTACACCCACGACGACTGCCAGCAACACGATATGGGCCCTGGGCACCCCGAGTGTGGGCAGCGCCTGGCGGCCATCGAGGACCACCTCAGGGCCACGGGCCTGGATGGGGCCTTGGAGTGGCGCGAGGCACCGTTGGTGAGCGACGAAGCGCTTGCGCGTGCGCATGGCATGTCGCACGTGCGCGAACTGAGGGCCTTGCTGCAGGAGCTGGAGCTGCGCCAGGAGAGCCGGGCACTGGACCCCGACACCTCGGCCTGTCCAGCGACCGCTGCGGCTGTGTCGCGAGCTGCCGGCGCGGCGGTGGCGGCCACCGATGCGGTGCTGGATGGCGAGGTGGACAACGCCTTCTGCAGCGTGCGCCCGCCCGGCCACCACGCCACGCGCGATCAGGTGATGGGTTTTTGCTTCTTCAACAATGTGGCCGTGGCCGCGCGCCACGCCCTTGACGTTCGCGGCCTGCAGCGCGTGGCGATCATCGACTTTGATGTGCACCATGGCAACGGCACCGAGGACATCGTGGCCGGCGATGAGCGCGTCCTCATGTGCAGCTTCTTTCAGCATCCGCTGTACCCCTACAGCGGTATGGTGCCCTCGGCCGACAACCTGTTGAACCTGCCGGTGGCGCCGTACACGCGTGGGCCGGCCATCCGTGACTTGGTGGAGCAGCACTGGTTGCCGCGCCTGGACGCCTTCAGGCCCGACATGCTGTTCATCTCGGCCGGCTTTGATGCACACCGTGAGGACGGACTGGCGCAGCTGGGGCTCGTGGAAGCCGACTACACCTGGATCACGCGACAGTTGATGTCGGTGGCGCAACGCCACTGCGCCGGGCGTATCGTGTCGTGTCTGGAGGGCGGCTACCACCTCGGCGCATTGGCGCGCTGCGTGGAGGCCCATCTGCGTGTGTTGAGCGCGATGTGAATCGCGTGTGATGGGTGTGATGGGTGTGGGAGTTGCCCGGATTGGGATGTGAGGGAGCGGTGATGCAAAGCGATGTGATCTTCGACAGTGGCTTGTGGCTGGGTCAGACCCGCTGGACCTGGGACCTTCTGCAGCAGCCCGCCGCGCTGGTGGAGGCGCTGTTGAGAGTGGTCTTGCCCATCGTCCTGGCCCTCTTGGTGGTTCAGGGCTCGGCCCGCGTGCTGCGAGCCGCGTTTCCCGAATCAAAGGCGGTCCAGCGTGTGCAGCGGGTGTGGTCCTGGGTGATCTGGGGTGCGATCGTGCTGTGGCTGACCGGGCTGTTGCCCCTGTTGCTGCAGGAGATGGAGGACATCCAATGGCGCTTGGGTGGCGTCAAGGTCAGTCTGCGCACCATGGTGGAGGGTGCACTGAGCGTGGTGGCGGTGATGCTCATCACCTTGTGGCTGAGCGCGGCCGTGGAGCGACAGGTGCTGACCCGCATGGCCCCTTCGGGTGACCCGGCCACACTGTCCTTGCGCAAGATGGCGGTGAACATCATCCGCACCGGCCTGTTGGCGGTGGGCGTGCTGATGGCCCTGTCGGCAGCGGGCATCCCCTTGACGGCCCTGGGGGTCTTCGGCGGTGCCTTGGGAGTCGGCATCGGACTGGGCCTGCAGAAGTTGGCAGCCAACTACGTCAGCGGCTTCGTGGTGCTGGCTGAGCGCAGCGTGCGCATCGGCGACATGGTCAGCGTGGATGGCTTCGAGGGGCGCATCACCGACATCAAGACTCGATACACCGTGATTCGGGCGCTCAATGGGCGCGAGTCAATCGTGCCCAACGAACTGCTGCTCACGCAGCGCATCGAGAACTCCTCGTTGGCCGACCCCAAGGTGGTGTTGCGCACGGCCGTGACCGTGGCCTACGGGACCGATTTGGCCGCGCTCTCGCCCTTGGTGGTGCAGGCGGTCTGCGGCGTGGCGCGTGTGCTGGACGATCCCCTACCGGCGGTTCATCTGGACGCCTTCGGGCCTGATGGCCTGGATCTGCTCGTGTCGTTCTGGATCGCCGATCCCGAGAACGGCAGCGGCAATGTGAAGTCCGAGGTGAACCTGTCGATCCTGAGCGTTCTCAACGATCAGGGGGTTTCGATCCCTTACCCGCAACGGGAGTTGCTCGTCAAAGGGGAGCGTCCGATCGTCGGGGGCACCTGAGGCTGGGCCTGCCTCCCAGGCCCGAGCACCGAATCAGGCCACCGCCACCGGAATCTTGCCGATGCGGGCCTGCCATTCCTTCGGACCGGTCTGGTGCACGCTGGTGCCCGTGCTGTCGACCGCCACCGTCACGGGCATGTCCTTCACATCGAACTCGTAGATGGCTTCCATGCCCAGGTCTTCGAATCCCACCACCTTGGCACCCTTGATGGCCTTGGCCACCAGGTAGGCTGCGCCGCCCACGGCCATCAGGTAGGCGCTCTTGTGCCGCTGGATGGACTCGATGGCCACCGGGCCGCGCTCGGCCTTGCCGATCATGGCGATCAGGCCGGTCTTCTCGAGCATCATGTCGGTGAACTTGTCCATGCGGGTGGCGGTGGTGGGTCCCGCGGGACCCACCACCTCGTCGCGCACGGGGTCCACGGGGCCCACGTAGTAGATGACGCGGTTTCGGAAGTCCACCGGTAGCGGTTCACCCTTGGCCAGCATGTCTTGGATGCGCTTGTGCGCGGCATCTCGCCCCGTGAGCATCTTGCCGTTGAGCAGCAGGGTGTCGCCGGGCTTCCAGCTGGCCACCTCCGCCGCGGTGAGCGTGTTGAGGTCCACACGCTTGCTCTTTTGTGCGTCGGGCGTCCAATTCACCTTGGGCCACAGGTCCAGTGAGGGGGGCTCCATGTAGGCCGGGCCACTGCCGTCCATCACCACATGCGCATGCCGCGTGGCCGCACAATTGGGAATCATGGCCACCGGCTTGCTGGCTGCGTGGGTGGGGAAGGTAGCGATCTTGATGTCCAGCACCGTGGTCAGGCCGCCCAGGCCCTGCGCGCCGATACCCAAGGCGTTGACCTTCTCGTAAAGCTCCAGCCGAAGCTCTTCGAGCTTGTTCTGCGGTCCGCGGGCCTGCAGCTCGTACATGTCGATCGGGTCCATCAGCGATTCCTTGGCCAGCAGCATCGCCTTCTCGGCCGTGCCGCCCACCCCGATGCCGAGCATGCCCGGCGGGCACCAGCCCGCACCCATGGTGGGCACGGTCTTGAGCACCCAGTCCACCAAGTTGTCACTGGGGTTCATCATCACGAACTTGCTCTTGTTCTCGGAGCCGCCACCCTTGGCGGCCACGGTCACGTCCACCGTGTTGCCCGGCACCACGCTCATGTGCACCACTGCGGGCGTGTTGTCCTTGGTGTTCTTGCGCTCGAAGATCGGGTCGGCGAGTACCGAGGCGCGCAGCTTGTTGTCCGGGTGGTTGTAGCCCCGGCGTACGCCTTCGTTGATGGCATCTTCGATTGACCCCTTGAAGCCCTCGAAGCGCACATCCATGCCGATCTTCAGGAACACGTTGACGATGCCGGTGTCCTGGCACAAGGGCCGGTGGCCCTCGGCGCACAGGCGGCTGTTGGTGAGGATCTGGGCAATCGCGTCCTTGGCCGCCGGGCTCTGCTCGCGTTCGTAGGCGCGGGCCAGATGGGCGATGTAGTCGGCCGGGTGGTAATAGCTGATGTACTGCAGTGCGGCGGCAACGGTTTCAACCAGATCGTCGTGGCGGATGGTGGTGCTCATCGGGGCTTCCCTGTGCTTGGGGGCGGAAGTCGGGTGGCGTTCAGTGCTTGTCGGTGACGTGGGACATCAGCCGGTCGGCATACGCGATGGCCAGGGCCGACAACAGGAAGGCAATATGGATCACGGTTTGCCACAAGAGCACCTTATCGGTGTAGTTGTCGGCATTGATGAAGGTCTTGAGCAGGTGAATCGAGGAGATGCCGATGATGGCGGTGGCCAGCTTGACCTTCAGCACCGAGGCGTTCACGTGGCTGAGCCACTCAGGTTGGTCGGGGTGGCCTTCCAGGTTCATCCTTGAGACAAAGGTTTCGTAGCCGCCAACGATCACCATGATGAGCAGGTTGCTGATCATCACCACGTCGATCAGGCCCAGCACCACCAGCATCAGGATGGTCTCGTTGAGTTTGGCGATCGGCTCGTACCCGATCACGGCGCCAGCGGCATCCTTGATGGGGGTGGCCTTGTAGCCGATGCTCTTGACCAGGCTGGCCAGCGCGTCCTGGTGGCCGAAGGCAGCTTCCACCAGGTGCACGAGTTCGGTCCAGAACTGGAACACGTAGACGCCCTGAGCCAGGATCAGGCCCAGGTACAGGGGCAATTGCAGCCAACGACTGGCGAAGATGGCGCGGGGCAGGGCGCCCATTTGGCCGTTGCCGGCCGGAGGGGTGGAGGACATTCGGCGGTGGGGCGCTGGGCGCCGGGATAAGAGCAAACGCGTATTCTAGGGCGCCCGTCCCGGCGATGTAGGGGGCGAAGCCTTCCGCAAGGGGCCCGTTGCGACCTAAAGTAAGGGGTTAGTCAGCGCATGCGCTGACCATCTCGGCTTGAGTTTGGGCGCCCGTCTTCGCCAGGTGAGGCGGCCGGTCATGCGACCCAGGAACCCGACTGAATTTCCAATGAGGAGAACCCCGTGAGCGAGAACCAGGACCAGAAGCTGTATCTGCCCTCTGACGCCGCCGTGAAGGGCGCACGCGTGTCGGGCATGGCCGCCTACGAAAGGCTGGTGGCCGAGGCGGCTTCCGACTATGAAGGCTATTGGGCACGTCTGGCGCGCGAGTTCATCGCTTGGAAGAAACCCTTTACCCAGGTACTGGACTCGTCCAACGCACCCTTCTTCAAGTGGTTCGCCGACGGCACCCTGAATGCGTCCTACAACTGCCTGGACCGCAACATCGAACGCGGACTGGGCGACAAGACGGCCCTCATTTTCGAAGCCGATGATGGCGCTGTCACGCGCACGAGCTACTCGCAA
>JBEAWD010000145.1:0-4337 GCA_041160585.1 Pseudomonadota bacterium
ACGCCGGCGCCATACAGCGCCGACCAGAACACGGACACGCTCCCCATCACCGCGCCGGCCAGGCAGGCCACGGTGAAGCCGACAGCCACTTGGGTGGCCACAACCCTCCACGGGGACACCGAGGGGTTCAGGTCTCGCAGGGCCTTCGCTTCTTGAGCAGACAGCCTCTTGAAACCGCGGCGTGCGGACTCATCTTCGTCGTCATCCCACCCAGACCGCGGGGGCTGAGACGCCACGGCGCCCGAGCCCAGTTCGCGATCTCCGGTGCGTGCACCTTGTGCAGCGTTTTCCGGGGAATGGCCCCTCGGCGAACCCTGCGGGTACATCAAGTTTCAGTCTCCGATCAGCAAAGCCCCCAGAGTATACGTGGAAACCCGTGCAGCGTGGCCACAATCCCGGGACGCGCCTACGGTTGTCTGGCGAAACTGAGATGATGCGGGCATGAAAAGCATTCAGAGCGGCTTCCTGTTCCTGCTGTGGGTCGTGATGCTGGCGATAGGGCCGATGGCCAGCGCCAAAGCGGCGTCCGTGGTCACCACCGAGCAGGTCAAGGCCGAGTTGCTGGTCCACGCGCCGGAGGGTTTGCGCCCAGGCGCAAAGGCATGGCTCGGCCTGAAGATCGTGCACAAGAAGGGTTGGCACACCTATTGGCTGAACCCGGGCGACTCGGGCCTGCCCACCCAACTGCAGTGGCAACTTCCAGCAGGACTCAAGGCCGGCGAGATCGAATGGCCGGTACCCCAGCGACTGCCGATCGGGCCACTGATGAACCACGGCTACGAGGGCACGCTGCTGTTGGCGGTGCCCCTGACGGTGGAGCGGGCGCTGCCCGAGGCGCCACTGAAGGTCCAGCTGCGGGCGGATTGGCTGGTCTGCGAAGACGTGTGCATTCCCGAGGGCGGCGACTTCAGCCTCACCCTGCCGGCCGGCGCGGCCCGCTCGTCGCTGGTCAAGGACTCGGCACTGTTCGACCAGGCGCGCGCGCGCTTGCCCGTGGACTGGCCGGGCGCACGGGCCACCGCCCAGGTCGACGAGCAGGGTCTGAGCTTGGAACTGAGGGGCTTGCCGCCCGCCTGGCAAGGCCGCAAGCTGGCGATCTTTCCCATGACTGCACATGTGTTGTCGCCCTCGATGGAGCCACGCGCCCAGTGGGCGACGGACGGCGCCTGGGACGGCACCCTGAGCTTTTCGCCGCAGCGCATGGAGGGGCCGGCCGAGATGGGTTTCGTGGTGGCGCTGGAACAGCAAAGCACCAAGGGTGCGGGCGTCACGGCCGTCGGCGAGTCCTCTCCGGTGGGAATCGTGCTGACGGCAGCCGTGGCCGGCACCTGGCCCTCCGCCGATGTTGGCAACCCTGCCGGGACGGGCGCCCCCGGCGCCGGACCCACCGTCGGTGGCCTCGGTGCCACCGGCAGCGGACCGGCTGCAGCCACGCCCAAGGCCGATTCGGGATGGTGGACCGCTGCCGTGCTCGCCCTTCTGGGCGGCCTGATCCTGAACCTCATGCCCTGCGTGTTTCCCGTGTTGTCGCTCAAGGTGTTCGGCTTTGCCGCAGACGCGCACAACCGGCGCGCGCTGGCCTTGGGCGGCGTGGCCTACAGCCTGGGGGTCGTGTTGAGCTTCGTGGCGCTGGCGGCCGTGCTGCTGGCCTTGAGGGCTTCCGGAGAGCAACTGGGCTGGGGTTTCCAGCTGCAGTCTCCGCCCTTCGTGGCTGCGCTTGCGCTGCTGTTCACGCTGATGGGGATGAACCTGCTCGGGCAATTCGAATTCGCCATGATGGTGCCCAGCCGTTGGGCCGCCGCACGCGCGCGCCACCCGGTGGTGGACCATTTCCTCACCGGCGTCTTGGCCGTGGTGGTGGCGTCGCCCTGCACCGCCCCGTTCATGGGTGCGTCCCTGGGCGTGGCCGTGACCCTGCCCACGCTGCCGGCCTTGGGCATCTTCGTGGCCTTGGGGCTGGGCATGGCCGCTCCGTACCTGCTGCTGAGCCTGATGCCTGGCTGGGCGGCGCGGCTGCCCCGGCCCGGCGCCTGGATGCTCAAGGTCAAGCACGCGATGGCCCTGCCCATGCTGGCCACCGTCGTGTGGCTGCTGTGGGTTCTTGGCCATCAGGCCGGCGTGGACGCCGTGGCGGCGCTGCTGGGCTTGCTGCTGCTGTTGGCCTTTGGCATCGGTGCCTGGGGTTGGGCGGCCGGCCTGTCTGCCGGCGGCCGACTGGCCAGCCGCGCCGTGGTGTTGGCCGTGGTGTTGGGCACAGCTGCCTGGGCCTGGCCGCTGCTGCAAGCGCAGCCTGATACGAAAGCCGCCTCTGCAGACGCACGGTCGGACTGGGCCCCCTGGTCACCGCAGGCCATGGCCCAGGAACTGGAGCAAGGCCGCACGGTGTTCGTCGACTACACCGCCGCCTGGTGCGTGACCTGTCAGGCCAACAAGCGCACCACCCTGCGGCGCGATGAGGTGATGCAGGCCCTGCGAGCGCGCGGCATCGTGACGATGGAGGCCGACTGGACCCGGCAGGATGAGACCATCACCCGGGAACTGACCCGCCTGGGGCGCACCGGCGTACCGGTCTATGCCTTCTACCGAAGCGGCGCGGACCCCGTCCTGCTGCCCGAGGTGCTGACACCGGCCCTGATGCTCAAGGCGATCGACGACTTGCCGCGCTGAGCTGGGGCCGAGGTGAGGCTAGCGGGGGCCGGGATCGGCGCTGGAACGGCGGTCGTTCAGGGCGGCAACACGCAGTGCAACGGCAGGCCGGGCACGTCCACACGGGCCTGCAGCACCTGACCCGCCCAGGGCTGTGCGGCCAACTCCTCGTCGGGACGCTTGTCGCGCGCGGTGGTGACGTAGAGCGTGCGCCCGTCGTCGCCACCGAAGCAGGGCATGGTGGGGCAGCGGACCGGCAATTCCACGCTTTGCAGCAACTCTCCTTGGGGCGACAGGCGCACGAGCCGCTGCCCCTCGAACATCGCAGCCCAGTAACAGCCCTCGACATCCACGGCAGCGCCATCGGGGCGACCGCCGTAGGCCTCCAGGGGCTGGCCAGCCTTGCGCGTGTCGAAAGCGGCCATCAGGGACCAGGGGCCCACCTCGCCGGTGGCTGCGGACAGCTCGGCCGTCCACACCGTGTGGCTGGTGGTGTCGCTGCGGTAGACGCGACGCCCGTCGGGGCTGAAGGCCAAGCCGTTGCTGACCGTCACGCCATCGGCCACGGGCACCAGGCGTGCGGCGCCCCGCAACAGATCCAGGCGGTATACGTGCGCCAGGGCCGGCTGGCGGGGCTCGTAGATCGTGCCCACCCAGAAGCGGCCCAAGGGGTCGACCTTGCCGTCGTTGAAACGCTCCAAGGCCGTGTCGTAGGGCGCCTCCACCAGTGGGCGCACGGCGCCATCGGCTGGGTCGAAGTGGACGATGCCCGTGCGCAGGGCCAGCAGCAGCGTGCCGTCGGCCACGGGGGCGCAGCAGGCCGTGTCGGTGCCCAATGCCCAATGGTCGTGCGCCTGCCGGGCCGGGTCCCAGCGGTGCAAGGTGCCCGCCGGAATGTCGCACCAATACAGCTGGCGCGTCGCCGGATGCCACATCGGGGACTCGCCCAGGCGGTTGGGCGCCACCGGCAGGGGCGTCCACCTCATCGGAGCGCCACCTTCAGGTAGTGGGCCCCGGGCAAAGGGTTGAAGTAGAAGGGCGGGATTTCCTCGAAACCCAGGCTGTCGTACAGGCCTCGCGCGGCCTCCATGTCGTCCAAGGTGTCCAGCAGCAGGCAGGAGTAGCCGACGCGCAGGCCATGGTCGATCAGCGCCTGGGCCAACAGGCGCCCCAGTCCGAACCGGCGATAGGCGGGCCGCACATACAAGCGCCGCATCTCACAGGCATCGGGGTAGTCGGCATCGGGAAGGGGCAGCAAGCCGCCGCAACCGGCCAACTGGCCGTCCACCCAGGCCAGCATCATCACACCGCCGGGCGCGCCATAACGCTCCGGCAATTGCGCCAGTTCCTGGTTGATCTCCTGAAAAGTGAGGTCCACCCCCAGGCTTTCCACGTACTCGGACACGATCTGCGCACAGGCGGCCCATTCGGCGGGCGACTGCGCAGGCAGGACTTCAACGGCCAGGGCACTCATTGCGGCAGCATTCTCACCCCGAATGGAACGGGAAGACCCCCTTCGGCCGTCCTGGTTCGCACCCGCCAGCGCGCACCCAGGACGGGCGTAAAAGAAAAAACCCAGCGAAAGCTGGGTTTCTTGTGCTCAAGCCCACCGATCAGGTGTGGCTTGAATGGCCTTGCGGGCCCGTGGATCAGTAGCCGCCACGGCCACCGCCGCCACCACCACCATAGCC
>JBEAWD010000266.1:0-4014 GCA_041160585.1 Pseudomonadota bacterium
GCGCGGGATCGAGCGGATCAGGCCCTGCGTGTAGGGGTGGCGCGGGTGGGCAAAGAGCTCCTCCACCGTGGCCTCTTCCACCACCTTGCCGGCGTACATCACCACCACGCGCTGCGCCACCTCGGCCACCACGCCCATGGCGTGCGTGATCAGCAGGATGGCCATGCCCATTTCTTCCTTGAGCTCGGCCAGCAGGTCCAGGATCTGGGCCTGTATCGTCACGTCCAGCGCCGTGGTGGGCTCGTCGGCAATCAGCAGCTGCGGCTTGCAGGCCAGAGCGATGGCGATCATCACGCGCTGACGCATCCCGCCCGAGAACTGGTGCGGGTAGTCGCGCACCCGCTTGTCGGGCGTCGGAATTCGCACCAGTCGCAGCATGTCCACCGCACGGTCCAGTGCGTCGCGCCGGCTCAGTCCCTCATGCAGCCGCAGGCTTTCGGCGATCTGGTCACCCACGGTGAACACTGGGTTCAGACTGGTCATGGGTTCTTGGAAGATCATCGCGATCTCCTTGGCCCGGATCGACTGCATGTCGCGTGGGCCCAGGGGCACCAGGTCACGGCCCTTCCACAGCATCTGACCGGCCACGATGCGGCCCGGCGGCATGTCGATGAGCTTCATCACCGTCTTGGCCGTCACGCTCTTGCCGCAGCCCGATTCACCCACCACGCAGACCGTCTCGGCCGCATCGATGCGCAGGTCTACCCCGTCGACCGCGTGGAGCCAGCCATCGTCGGTGTGGAAGTGGGTCTTCAGGCCGCGGATGTCGAGAAGCGGCACGCGGGCAGACGATTCGGTTATGTCGATAGGCTGCATCACAGCACGCGGCGCGGATCCATGGCGTCGCGCAAGCCGTCGCCGATGAAGTTGATCGTCAGCACGGTCAGGAAGATGGCGATGCCCGGGAACAGCGCCCAGTGCACGGCGATGTCCAGGTAGTCACGTCCGTCGTACAGGATGCGGCCCCAGGTGGGGATGTCAGGCGGGAACCCCAGACCCAGGAAGGACAGGGTGCTCTCGGCGATGATGGCCGCGGCCACGTCGATGGTGGCGGCCACGATCACCGGGCCCAGGCTGTTGGGCAGGATGTGCCGCACCACCTGGCGCGAGGTACCAGCGCCCAAGGCCCGAGCCGCCTCAACGAATTCCTTTTCTCGAAGGCTGAAGAACTGCGCCCGCACCAGGCGCGCCACCGGCATCCATCGGAAGCCGCCAATCACCGCCACGATCAGGATGAAGATGCCCGCTTCCAATCCGAAGGTCTGCTTCAGAGGTTCGCGGAACAGGAAGATGAGCAGCAGCAACACGGGCAGTTGCGGCAGGCTCAGGAACAGGTCGGTGAGCCACATCAGGGCAGCGTCTACCCAGCCGCGGGACATACCGGCAATCGCCCCGATCACCACCCCGACCAACACGGCAGTCAGCATGGCCGCCAGGCCCACGGCCAGGCTGATGCGACCGCCGTAGAGCATGCGGGCCAACAGGTCGCGCCCCAGGTCGTCGGTGCCCAAAGGGTGCTTGGCGCTGGGCTTGGACAGGCTGGCCAAGAGGTCGACGTCGTTGACGCCTACCTTCCACACCAGCGGTCCGAACAGCACGGCCAAAACCAGCGCACCCAACAGCCACACGCTCCAATAGGCCAGGCGGTGGCGCTTGAAGCGCCGCCAGGCTTCCTGGGTCGGCGAAAGGCCGGCTGCCGGGGTTCCCGGCGCGGCCGAGGAGGGGCTCTCAGCGGTAGCTGATGCGCGGGTCGAGCCAGCCATAGAGCACGTCGGCCAAAAGGTTGAAGAAGATGACCAAGCCGCTGAACACGAAGGTCACGGCCATGATCACCGGGGTGTCATTGCGAAGGATGGCGTCGATCAGCAGGCTGCCGATGCCCGGGATGCGAAAGATCTGCTCGGTGACGATGGCCCCGCCGAACACCGTGGGCATCTGAAGCGCCACCAGCGTCACCACCGGAATCATCGCGTTGCGCACGACATGGCGCAGCACCACCGCCCGCTCGCTAAGGCCCTTGCTGCGCGCGGTGGTCACATAGTCCAGGCGAATCACGTCGAGCACCGCGCTGCGCACATAGCGCATCATGCTGGCGGCCTGGTACAGGCCCAGCACGGTGATGGGCATGATGCTCTGCTTGAAATGGTCCCACAGGAACTGCCAACCGGTAGACGAAATGTCGGTGCGGTAAACGAAGGGCAACCAGCCCAGCGTGATCGAGAACAGCAGGATGAACAGCACGCCGGTGAAGAAGGTGGGCAAGGAGAACCCGACGAAGGCCACTGTGCTGCTGATGCGGTCGAACCAGGAGTAGGGCTTGACGGCCGCCAGCACACCCACCGGCACCGCCACCAGGATCGCCAGCACCTGCGACAGGCCGATCACCACGATCGTGGTGGGCAGGCGCTGCAGGATCAGTTCATCCACATTGATGCGGCTGACAAAGGAATAGCCCCAGTCGCCTTGCAGCATGCTGGCCAGCCAGCGCACATAGCGCTCCCACACCGGATCGTCCAGGCCGAACTGCACGCGCAGCGCCGCCCGCACCTCGGGTGGCACGTTCGGGTTGGTGGCCAGTTCCTCGAAGGGGTCACCCGGGGCCAGGGCCAGCACGGTAAACAGCACCGCGCTGATTCCCAGGAGGCTGGGCAGCGCGATGAGGATGCGCCGCAGGATATAGCCGCCCAATGTTCAGTCCTTGCTCAGCACGATTGGATCGCCCATTCAGCCTTCACGCGTCCAGTAGCCCAAGGCCCATGTGGTGTTGTCCCAAGCCGAAAGAACCGGGCGCAGCCTGGCGTTCACCCCATAGGGGCGCGGCCGGGAGAACAGCGGCACCACGTGCAGATCACCCACCAACAAATCGTTCATGCGGATGAACAAGGCAGCGCGCTTGACCGGATCGATCTCGACCTGCGCAGCCTTGTGGGCGGCGTCGTATTCGGCGTTCTGCCAACGTGAAAGGTTGCGCCGCGCCCACTTGTTCTCCTTCTGCGACAGTTCCCATGACGTGAACTGCTCCATGAAGCTCTGCGGGTCAGGCTGCGTCATGGTGGTGGTGTACATCTGCATGTCGGCCCAGAACTTCTGGTAGGTGTCGGGGTTGGCGAAGTCTCCGCCGAAGTACACCGAGGCCACCACGCTCTTGAGTTCCAGGTCGATGCCGGCCTTGCCGCAGGCGTCCTTGATGATGGCCTGGCTCTTTTGGCGTGGGCCGCTCACCGATGTTTGGAACACGAACTTGAGCCGGGTACCGCCCTTGGCGCGGATGCCGTCAGCACCGCGTTTCCAACCCGCAGCCTCCAGCACCTGGTTGGCCTTGTCGATGTTGAACTCGTATTTGGGATTCGTGCTGCGGAAGCGCACCGGGTTGTTGAGGAAGTTGGCGGTGGCGATGGCCCCTCGACCGTAGATCGCCTCGGCGATGCTCTTGCGGTCGATCAAGAGGCTCATGGCCTCGCGCACGGCACGCTCCGTGAAGGCCGGGTGCTTGCTCTTGGCGCTCGCACGTTCGCCGTCGACCTCCTTCCACGGGTCGGTGGGGTTGAGCGCGACGAACTCGAGGTCACTGCCCTCGTGGAAGTGCACCTTGCCGCGCCCGGCTGATTCCAGCTGCCGCAGGATCACGTCTTCCACCGACAGATTCCACGCCAGGTCGAACTCACCGGTCTGCAGCACCGAGCGGGCGGCGCTGGTGGCGTCTCCGCCACCCTTGAGCTCCAGCGCATCGAAGAAGGGCTGGTTGGGTACGTGGTAGTTGGCATTGGCCTCGGCGCGCAGCATGTCGCCGGGCTTGAAGTCCAGCAAGCGGTACGGCCCCGTCCCCACTGGCTTGAGGTTGGCCGGGTTTTCGCGGGACTTGGCACCCGAGAACGGTTCAAACACATGCTTGGGCAGGATCAAGCCCCAGGTGCCCACGAAGGGCTCGGCCCAGAACGGCGTGGGCTTTGCGAACTCGACCCGCACAGTATGCGAGTCGACCTTGGTCACCTTGATGTCGCGGTAGATGTTCAC
>JBEAWD010000015.1:0-12512 GCA_041160585.1 Pseudomonadota bacterium
CCGGGCTTGACCAGCACTTCGATGACCGCGACTTCCTTGAAGTCACCGATGTCAGGGACCTTGATGTCGATGATGCTCACAGCAGGATCCTCCGGAAGTCCGCCAGGACCTGACCCAAGTACGCATTGAAGCGAGCGGCCGCCGCACCATCAATCACGCGGTGATCCCACGTGAGCGAAAGCGGCAGCATCAGCCGAGGGCTGAAGTCCTTGCCGTTCCACACCGGCTCCGTCTGGCTTTTGCACACGCCCAGGATAGCCACCTCGGGTGCGTTGATGATGGGGGTGAAGTAGCGCCCACCGATGCCGCCCAGGCTGCTGATGGTGAAGGTCGCACCGCTCATGTCGGCGGGGCCCAGCTTGCCGTCACGTGCCTTCTTGGCCAGCTCCGACATCTCCTGACTGATCTGCAGAATGCCCTTCTGGTCGGCGTTCTTGATGACGGGCACCACCAGGCCATTGGGCGTGTCGGCGGCAAAGCCGATGTGCCAGTAGTTCTTGTAAATGAGCGCGTTGCTGCCGGACTCAACATCCAGCGAGCTGTTGAACTCGGGAAACTTCTTGAGCGCGGCCACGCAGGCCTTGATCAGGAAGGCCAGCATCGTCACCTTGATGCCCGACTTCTCGTTTTCCTTGTTCAGCAGAACACGGAAGGCTTCGAGTTCGGTGATGTCCGCGTCGTCGTGGTTGGTGACGGCCGGAATCATCACCGCATTGCGCAACAGGTTGGCGCCGCTGATCTTCTTGATGCGGCTCATCTCCTTGCGCTCGATAGGCCCGAACTTGGCGAAGTCGACCTTCGGCCAGGGGATGAGGCCCAGGGCCTCACCGCTGGCACCGCCGCCACCGGGGGCCTTGGCGGCTTGGGCCAGGGTTTGCAACGCACCGGCCATCACCGACTTGGTGAAGGCTTGCACATCCGCCTGGGTGATTCGGCCCTTGGCGCCGCTACCCTTGACTTCGGCCAAGGGCACGCCGAGCTCACGGGCGAACTTGCGCACCGACGGCGAGGCGTGGGGGAGCCCCTTGGCCGGTGTGGCGCTGGGGTTGTGGGCGGGTTGAGACGCAGTGGCCGGCGCGGACGATACCGCCACCGGAGCCGCTGCCGCAGCCGCAGCGTGCGCAACTACAGGGGCTGCAGGGGCTGCCGGTGCGCTGGCAGCGGCGAGTGCTGTCGCCGGTGCAGCGGCTGGAACGCCGGCCGGTGCCGCAGCCGCAGCCCCTTGAGCCTCCAGCAGCAGCACGAGGCTGCCCTCACCCACCTTGTCGCCCAGCTTGACCTTGAGTTCCTTGACCACCCCCGCATGGCTCGACGGAATCTCCATCGAGGCCTTGTCGCTTTCCACGGTGATCAGGCTTTGCTCGACCTTCACCGCATCGCCGGGCTTGACCAGCACCTCGATGACGGCCACCTCACTGAAATCCCCGATGTCGGGGACCTTGACTTCAACCAGTGCCATGTTCGTGTCTCCTTACAGCGGTCAGGGCGTTCAAGCGAACAGGGGGTTGATCTTGTCGGTGTTCAAACCGTACTTCTTGATCGCTTCAGCGACCTTCGCGGCGGGCACCTTACCCTCATCGGCCAGGGCCTTCAACGAGGCCACGACGATGTAATGACGGTTGACCTCGAAGTGCTCGCGCAGCTTCCTGCGGAAGTCCGAACGGCCAAAGCCATCGGTACCCAGCACGGTGTAGGTCTTGTCCTTGGGAATGAAGGCGCGAATCTGCTCGGCGTAGTTCTTCATGTAGTCGGTGGAAGCCACCACCGGGCCGGCCTGAGTGGCAAGCTGCTGCGTCACATAGGGTACGCGCTGAGCCTCGGTGGGATGCAGCAGGTTCCAGCGGGCGCAGTCCTGGCCTTCGCGGGTCAGTTCGTTGAAGCTCGGGCAGCTCCAGACATTGGCCACCACGCCCCAGTCCACCGCCAACAGTTTCTTGGCCTCCATGCTCTCGCGCAGGATGGTGCCCGAGCCCAGCAAATTCACGCGCGGCGCGGCCTTGGCGCCCTCGCCCTGCTCCAGCAGGTACATGCCCTTGATGATCTGCTCCTCGGTGCCGGGCTTCAGGCCGGGCATCGGATAGTTCTCATTGAGCAGCGTCACATAGAAGAAGACGTTCTCCTGCTTTTCCACCATGCGCTTCATGCCGTGGTGCAGGATCACGCCCACCTCGTGCGCGAACGTGGGGTCGTAGCTCACGCAGTTCGGGATGGTGCCGGCCAGGATGTGGCTGTGGCCATCCTCGTGCTGCAGGCCTTCGCCGTTGAGCGTGGTGCGCCCTGAGGTGCCGCCCAACAGGAAACCGCGGGCCTGCATGTCGCCAGCAGCCCAGGCCATGTCGCCGATGCGCTGGAAACCGAACATCGAGTAATACACGTAGAACGGCACCATGATGCGGTTGTTGGTCGAATATGAGGTGGCTGCGGCGATCCACGACCCCATGCCGCCGGCCTCGTTGATGCCCTCCTGCAGGATCTGGCCGGCCTTGTCCTCGCGGTAGTACATCACCTGGTCCTTGTCGACCGGGGTGTACTTCTGTCCTTCGGGGTTGTAGATGCCGACCTGGCGGAACAGGCCTTCCATGCCGAAGGTGCGGGCCTCATCCACCAGGATGGGCACCACGCGCGGGCCCAGGGCCTGGTCGCGCAGCAGCTGCGTCAAGAAGCGCACATAGGCCTGGGTGGTGGAAATCTCGCGGCCTTCGGCCGTGGGCTCGATGACGGCCTTGAAGGTCTCCAGCGAAGGCACCGTGAAGCTTTCGCTGCTCTTGGTGCGCCGATGCGGCAGGTAGCCGCCCAGGGCCTTGCGTCGCTCGTGCAGGTAGCGCATCTCCGGCGTGTCGTCGGCAGGCTTGTAGAACGGGATCTTGGGCAGTTCGCTGTCGGGGATGGGAATGTTGAAGCGGTCGCGGAAGTGGCGAATGTCCTCGTCCGTGAGCTTCTTGGTCTGGTGCGCGGTGTTCTTGCCCTCGCCGGCCTTGCCCATACCCCAACCCTTGACGGTCTTGACCAGCAGCACGGTGGGCTGGCCTTGGGTGTTGTTGGCGCGGTGGAAGGCGGCATACACCTTGGAGGCGTCGTGGCCACCGCGGCGCAGGTTCCAGATGTCGTCATCCGTCATCTTGGCCACCATCTCCAACGTGCGCGGGTCGCGGCCGAAGAAGTTCTTGCGCACGAAGGCACCGTCATTGGCCTTGAAGGCCTGGTAGTCACCGTCCAGGGTGTCCATCATGATCTTGCGCAGGGCGCCGTCCTTGTCGCGCGCCAGCAGGGCGTCCCACTCTTTGCCCCACAGCAGCTTGATCACGTTCCAGCCTGCACCGCGGAACTCGCCCTCGAGCTCCTGGATGATCTTGCCGTTGCCGCGCACCGGCCCGTCCAGGCGCTGCAGGTTGCAGTTGATGACGAACACAAGGTTGTCGAGGTTCTCGCGCGAGGCCAGGCCGATGGCACCCAGGGATTCGGGCTCATCCATCTCGCCGTCGCCGCAGAATACCCAGACCTTGCGCTTGGAGGTGTCGGCAATGCCACGGGCATGCAGGTACTTCAGGAAACGCGCCTGATAAATGGCCATCAAGGGGCCAAGGCCCATCGACACCGTGGGGAACTGCCAGAACTCGGGCATCAGCTTGGGGTGCGGGTAGCTCGATAGGCCCTTGCCGTCGACCTCCTGCCGGAAATTCAACAGCTGCTCTTCGCTCAGGCGCCCTTCCAGGAAGGCACGCGCATAGATGCCCGGCGCGCTGTGGCCCTGGATGTAGAGCAGGTCACCGCCATGGGTGCCACCCTTGTCGGTGTCATCGGCGTGCCAGAAGTGATTGAAACCCGCGGCGAACATGTGGGCCAGCGACTGAAACGAGCTGATGTGCCCGCCCAGGTCACCGCCGTCCTCGGGGTTCAGGCGGTTGGCCTTGACCACCATGGCCATCGCGTTCCAGCGCATGTAGGCGCGCAGGCGGCCTTCAAGTTCGAGGTTGCCCGGGCTGTGCTCTTCTTCGGTGGGCTCGATCGTGTTGACGTAACCCGTGGTGGCCGAGAACGGCATGTCGATGCTGTGCTCGCGCGCATGCTCCAGCAGTTGCTCCAGCAGGAAGTGGCCACGCTCATGGCCTTCGCTTTCCAGAACCGCCGAGAAGGCATCGAGCCACTCCCGGGTTTCCTGTTGGTCGAAGTCCTGGGGTTGGGACGGGTTCATGTCTGCTCCTTCTCGGTTGGTGCTTGCCCGGCACGTACGAACCGCTTTTGGTGCGGCTTTCCAAAACACGTCGCGCCTGATCTGTTTGAGAGTATGTCAGACTTTAACCGAAATTCCAAATCGTGCGAGTACGTTTCATATTACGAACTTTAGGAATGGGCCAACATTGATAATCCCACGATGCCTTCCGCCCTCAGCCGACGCTGGTCGCCCCGCCAAAGCCTGGACGGGCTGAAGCGCCTGGCCATGCGCTGGTGGCGACGGCAGTCGCCTTCGCGCCAGGACCGATATGTGATCCTGGGGCCACTGGTCTCGGTGCTCCTGTTTCTCACCGTCATCTCGGCCACCTTCTGGTTCCTTCGGGCCGAGGAACTGACCCACGAAGAAGAAGCCGTCGCCCGCGCCGGCGAAATCGCGCAGCAGCAGTTGCGCCTGCGCCTGCTGGATCATCAGGAGCAACTGATCCGCTTGGCGCGCGAGATCGCCACCCGAGACATTGGCCGTGGCGGCTTTGTGGAGCAGGCCCGCACCCTCACCGGCGACCGGCCGGAGATCACCCTGATGCAGTGGTTGAGTCCCAGTGGGCAAGTTCGTCTGCCCTTCGACCCGAATCCGATGGTCGGTGAGGTGCAAGCCGAGCCCACGATGGAACTCGACGCCACAGCCAAGCGCATGCCCGGCCCGGCTGTGCAGGCCTTTCTGGAAGCGCAGGCGCGGCGCCTGCCCGCGCACTCGCCGCACTATGCGGACGAGGGTGGAAACACCGTGGTGCGCTTGGTGGTGCCCTTGCTGGCGCGTGGCGAATTCAGCGGCGCGGTGGCGGCCGAGATCAACATCGAAATGCTGCTGCGTCGCTCGGTCGGTGAAGACCTGACCCGGCGCAACACCCTGTCCATTGTGGACGTGGACGCACAGGTCGTGGCCACCACCGGCGCGGCCCTGGCCAGCGACAACCAAAGGGCCGGTCGAGTTCACGAGGTGCCGCTCGGGATCACGGCCCCAGGCCTCTTCCTGCGCACGCAGGGTTGGCGCACCTCGTCGAACCTGATCGGCAACACCCTGTTCTGGATGGTGGTGGGCCTGTCGGCGTTGACGGTGTGGATGCTCTTGGGGTCGCTGCAGCACCTGCGCCGACGCAACCAGATGCAGGCCACGCTGGTGCAGGAAACCAACTTCCGGCGTGCGATGGAAAACTCGATCCTCACCGGCATGCGGGCCATGGACATGGAGGGCCGGATCAGCTATGTCAACCGTGCCTTCTGCGAGATGACCGGATACACCCAGCAGGACCTGATCGGCCTGACGCCGCCCTACCCCTACTGGTTGCCCGACCGCATTGACGAGACGATGCAGTTCCTGCAGCAGGAGTTGATGGGGCGCACACCCTCGGCGGGCATCGAGGTCAAGGTGCGGCGCAAGGACGGCGAGGTATTCGACGCGCGCATGTACGTGTCGCCCCTGGTCGATCACCGCGGCGAGCAGACGGGTTGGATGACCTCGATGACCAACATCACCGAGGCCAAGCGGGTGCGCGACCAGCTCACCGCCTCTCATGAGCGATTCACCACCGTGCTCGAGGGCCTGGACGCCGCGGTGAGTGTGGTGTCGATGCGCAGCGGCGAGCTCTTGTTCGCCAACCGTTCTTATCGCGTGTGGTTCGGCAGCAGCCCTCGCGGCCATCTCCTGCTCAGCGAGGGAAGCGCACCGGATGTCCATGCACCCTTCCACGAGATGGGTGACCCGGAAGACCCTTTGTCCGGGCTTCCCGCCGACACCCTCACCGAAGCGGTGACGGACCCTCGCGAGGTGCAGGTGGAGGGACTGTCCAAATGGTTCGATGTGCGCCTGCGCTATTTGCAGTGGACAGACGGGCGCCTGGTTCAGATGATCATCGCCACCGACATCACCGCCAGACGACGTGCCGAAGAGGCTACGGCACAACAGGTGGAAAAGGCGCAGGTCACCAGCCGCTTGGTGACCATGGGTGAGATGGCCAGCTCGGTGGCGCACGAACTGAACCAGCCACTGACGGCCATCAACAACTACTGCAACGGGATGGTCAACCGTGTGCGCGAAGATGCCATCCAAAAGGACGATCTGGTCGCCGCGCTGGAAAAGACGGCCCGACAGGCCGAACGTGCCGGGCAGATCATCCACCGCATCCGCGCTTTCGTGAAGCGCAGTGAACCGCAGCGCCAAGTCTCAGACGCGCACAGCATCATTGACGACGCGGTGGAGTTGGCCAGCATCGACCTGCGCCGTCGCAAGGTTCAACTCAACACTTACTTGGCCCAGCGGCTACCGGCGCTGTATTGCGACCCCATCCTGATCGAACAGGTTTTGCTGAACCTGGTGAAGAACGCCGCCGAGGCGATCGATGGCGCGGACATGCCGCCCGCGCGGCGACGGATCGAACTTCGTGTGGTGCCGCGTCTGGGTGGGGAACAGGAGCAGGTGGTCGAGTTCAGCATCATCGACAACGGTCCGGGCATGGCGGGGGATGTGCTCGGGCGCATCTATGAGGCTTTCTTCTCGACCAAGCGAGAGGGCATGGGCATCGGGCTCAGCCTATGCCGCTCGATCATTGAATCCCACCACGGACGCCTCACGGCTGAGAACCTCTACAATGGAGAACTCGTGAGCGGCTGCCGGTTTGTGTTCACTTTGCCGATTGACCACTCGCAGCCATTCGAAGCAGCCGCCGATCGCGACGACCGGCGGCGACCCGAATCCTCCAGATCTTCCTGAGAACATGAGCTTGATCCCCAAGAAAGGCACGGTTTACGTCGTGGACGATGACGAAGCCGTTCGTGATTCTCTTCAGTGGCTGCTGGAGGGCAAGGACTACCGGGTCAAGTGCTTCGATTCCGCCGAATCCTTTCTCTCGCGCTTCGACCCGCGGGAAGTGGCCTGCCTCATCGCTGACATCCGCATGGACGGCATGAGCGGCTTGGAGCTGCAAGACCGACTGCTGGAGCGCCGCAGCCCGCTGCCCATCGTCTTCATCACTGGGCACGGCGATGTGCCGATGGCGGTGTCCACGATGAAGAAGGGCGCCATGGACTTCATCGAGAAGCCCTTCAAGGAAGCCGAGCTGCTGGGCTTGGTGGAGCGGATGTTGGAGCAGGCCCGTGCGGCCTTCAGTCAGCACCAAGAACAGGCCAGCCGAGACGCCCTGCTCTCGCGCCTGACCACCCGCGAAAGCCAGGTGCTGGAGCGCATCGTGGCCGGCCGCCTGAACAAGCAGATCGCGGACGACCTGGGCATCAGCATCAAGACGGTCGAGGCGCACCGCGCCAACATCATGGAAAAGCTCAACGCCAACACCGTGGCCGACTTGCTGAAAATCGCGCTGGGGGCCAACGCGGCCAAGGCCTGAGGGCCCCGCGGCCTCAGGCCCTATCTACGAACGATTTCACGGTTGATTTCACGGTTGATGCGCGGGGCCTGGGGGCCCCGCATTCATTTGAACGACCGAAGTTCACGAGACTCCACGACGCCATGACAGCTCACCTCATCGATGGCAACGCCCTGTCCAAACGCCTGCGGGGCGACATCGCCACGCGCACCGCGGAGCTCACGGCCCGAGGCTGCCGCCCTGGTCTGGCCGTCATCCTGGTGGGCGACGACCCGGCCTCAGCGGTGTACGTGCGCAACAAGGTAGCGGCCTGCGAGGCCACCGGCATCCGCTCGATCATGGACCGCTACGGCGCCGATCTGAGCGAGGCTTCGCTCCTTGAGCGCATCGCCGAACTCAACGCCGACCCCAGCGTGCACGGCATCCTGGTGCAGATGCCCCTGCCCCGCCACATCGACTCCCATCGGGTGATCGAGGCCATCGACCCGGCCAAGGATGTGGACGGCTATTCAACCCTGTCGGCCGGCCAGACGCTCACCGGGCTGCCAGGGCTGCGGCCATGCACACCCTTTGGCTGCATGAAGCTGATCGAGAGCACCGGCCAAGCACTACGCGGCAAGCACGCGGTAGTCATCGGCCGAAGCAACACCGTGGGCAAGCCCATGGCCTTGCTGCTGCTGCAAGCACATGCCACTGTGACCGTGTGCCACAGTGCCACCCCCGACATCGGCCACCACACCCGCCAGGCCGACATCGTGGTGGCGGCGGTGGGCCGCGCGGGTACCGTCACAGCCGACATGGTCAAGCCCGGTGCGATCGTCATCGACGTGGGCATCAACCGAGGCACTGACGGAAAGCTTTGCGGGGACGTGGACTTCGAAGCCGTGCGCGAGGTGGCCGGCTGGATCACGCCAGTGCCCGGCGGCGTAGGCCCGATGACCATCACCATGCTGCTGGCCAACACACTGATGGCCGCGGAGCAAGCCGCTTGAGCAGGCCCCGCGGAACCCAAGAAAGCCTTCCCACTCCAATACCGACATGAGCATCGCCAACCCCCTACTCGACACCGCCGGCCTGCCTTCGTTTGACCGAATTGCCCCTGCCCATGTAGAGCCCGCGATGGACGCCTTGCTGCAGCAGGCCGACACAGCCCTCGAAACGGCCGTATCGGACAGCACGCCCGCCACCTATGAGGCGGTATCGGCCCATTTGGACGTGGCCACCGAGCGGCTGGGCCGAGCCTGGGGCGCGGTGAACCACCTCACGGCAGTGGCCGACTCGGCCGAGCTGCGCGCAGCCTACAACGCCTGCTTGCCCAAGGTCACCGAGTTCCACACCCGCATGGGTGCCGATGAGCGCTTGTACGCGAAGTACAAGGCCATTGCGTCGGCCCCCGATGCGTCTCGACTGAGCATTCCGCGCCAGACGGTCCTGCGGCATGCCCTGCGTGACTTCGTGCTCTCCGGCGCTGAATTGCAGGGGGCCGCCAAGGAGCGCTTTGCCCAGATCCAGGAGCGGCTGGCCGCCGTGTCGCAGAAATTCAGCGAAAACGTGCTGGACGCCACCGACGGGTTTGCCCACTACGCCAGCGACGAAGAGATGGCCGGCGTCCCGGACGACGTGGTCCAGGCCGCACGTGCGGCTGCCCAGGCCGATGGGCGCGAGGGCTGCAAGGTGACGCTGCACTTCCCCAGCTACTTTCCCGTGATGCAGTATGCGCACCACCGGGGCCTGCGCGAAACGCTCTATCGCGCCTACACCACGCGCGCCAGCGAGTTCGGCCCGCCCGAGCGGGACAACACCGCCTTGATGCGGGAGTTGTTGGAGCTTCGGCAGGAGGAGGCACGGCTGCTGGGCTACGCCAACTATGCCGAGGTCAGCCTGGCGCCCAAGATGGCGCAGTCCCCACAGCAGGTGATGGATTTCCTGCGCGATCTGGCGCAGCGCGCACGGCCATACGCCGAGAAGGACATGGACGAAATGCGCGAGTTCGCCGCGCGCGAACTCGGACTTCATGACCTGCAGGCCTGGGACCAGGCCTATGTCAGCGAAAAACTCAAGGAGGCCCGCTATGCCTTCAGCGAGCAGGAGGTCAAGCGCTACTTTACCGAAGACCGCGTCTTGGCAGGACTGTTCAAGATCGTCGAGACCGTGTTCGAGGTGGCCATCCGCCCCGATACCGCACCGGTGTGGCACGAACACGTGCGCTTCTTCCGGGTGGAGCGCGGTACGGAGCTGATCGCGCAGTTCTACCTGGATGCCTATGCACGCCCGGGTAAGCGGCCCGGCGCGTGGATGGACGATGTGCGGGGCCGTTGGCAGCGGCCCGAGGGCAAGCTGCAAACACCGGTGGCGCATCTGGTGTGCAACTTCGCTCCGCCCCTGCCCGGACAACCCGCGCTGCTCACCCACGATGACGTGATCACGCTGTTCCATGAGTTCGGACACGGCTTGCACCAAATGCTGACCCAGGTCAGCGACATCGGTGTGGCCGGCATCTCGGGCGTTGAATGGGATGCCGTGGAGTTGCCCAGCCAGTTCATGGAGAACTTCTGCTGGGAGTGGGAGGTGCTCAAGCACCTGACCGCCCATGTAGAGACCGGCCAACCCCTGCCGCGCGAGCTGTACGACAAGATGATGGCCGCCAAGAACTTCCAAAGTGGCCTGCAGACGCTGCGCCAACTCGAGTTCGCCCTGTTCGACATGCGACTGCACGCCGAGCCTGGACAAGCCCAGCGTGTGCAGGCCGTGCTCGACGAAGTGCGCGCCGAGATCTCAGTGAACCCGCCGCCGGGCTTCAACCGCTTCCAGCACGCCTTCTCGCACATCTTTGCGGGCGGCTATTCGGCTGGCTACTACAGCTACAAGTGGGCCGAGGTGCTGAGCGCCGATGCCTGGAGCGCCTTCGAAGAAACCGCACCGCTGAGCGTGGAAACCGGGCGTCGCCTGCGCATGGAGATCTTCGAGCGCGGCGGCTCCCGGCCGGCCATCGAAAACTTCAAGGCCTTCAGGGGCCGGGATCCTTCGATCGATGCACTGCTGAGGCATCAGGGGATGGCGGGCTGAGCAGACCGGCAAGGCCCATGGCCGGCCACTGCGCCATCAGCAGCAGTGCGGCCATCAGCCACAACGGCGCAGCGGTGGCCATCGAGGCCGACATCAGGCCAAAGAGCATGGGCATGCCCACCGTGGCCGCATTGGTGACGGTCATGCGCAGGCCCAAGGCCTGTCCTTGCTGATCCTGGGGCGTCACCTGGTGCAGCATCGACAGCACCATCGGCTGCACCGAGCCCAAGGCCAAGCCCAGCATCGCCGACCCCAGCATCAGCCCCGGTAGGCCGGGCAGCCACGCATACACCACCAGCACCGAGGCCGCCAAGGCCATGGCACCACGAAGCATCACCGCTTCGCGGATGCGAGAGGCCCATCCCACGATGAACAGCCGCACCGCCGTCGCGGCCACCGCGAAGGCGGCATAGATGAAGCCGATCTCCGAGGCGCTCATGTCGCGCAGATGACCCACCACGGGGACGGCAAAGGTGTGCGCATCCCATGCGGCGGCCATCGCCAGGTTGAGCAGCAGCAGCACGCGCAGAGGAGGACAGCGCAGCAGCGCCCATGACGAACCGCGCTGGGGGGCAGGCGCAGACGCCTGCGCAGCAGCGCCAAGCTGTTGCACCCCCGGACTCAGGCGCCGGCCCACACGCACCAACAGCGCATACGACAGCAGGGGCAGCAACACGCAAGCGGCGAAGGCCCAGCGCATGCCGGCGTGGTCGATGATGAAGCCGCTCATCAGCGGTGCGATCACATTGGACAAGGCAGGGCCCAAGGCCACCCAACTGAAGATGCGCTTGAGGTCATGCCCTTGGTGCGCCAACTGCCCCGCCTCGCGTTGGATGGCCACGGCCGCCAGGCTGAGGGCGCCACCCGTGAGCAAGGCCGCCAGACCGACCGTGTACAGGTTGGGGGCCAGCGCGCTGGCCCCGCTGCCCACAACGCCCATCACCATGGCCAGGCGCGCTGGCCGCTGCAGGCCGTGTTGGTCGGCCAGCCGACCCGCCCACATGGAGAGCACGATAGGCGCCACCGCGAACAGGCTGATGATCACGCCCACCATCCGCTCGTCATGGCCCTCGCGCAGCACCCACAAGCTGGACACCACCCGCGTGGCCGCCATGCAGGCGTGCAGGGCAATCAACCCCGTGATCAGCCAGACGAAGGTGGTGGGCAGGCGCGGGGCGGCGGCGTTCAATCGAGGTTGTCGTCGTCCGCAGGCAGGCCGATCAGATCACCGGCGCTGCTGTCGGGCAAGGCCTGCACCTCTTGCAGCTTGCGGCCCATGGCGCGGGTACGCACAGCTGCGGCCTCGATGGTGTTGGAGGCCTCCTGCAGCTTCTTTTGCGTTTTGGCCAGTACATCGCCGAACTTGCCGAACTCGGTCTTGACCGCCCCCAGCACCTCCCACACCTCGGCGCTGCGGCGCTCCAGCGCCAGCGTGCGAAACCCCATCTGAACGCTGTTGAGCATGGCCAGCAGCGTGGTGGGGCCGGCCAGGATGATGCGGTGCTCCATCTGCAGGGCTTGCATCAGACCGGGGCGGCGCAGCACCTCGGCATACAGGCCCTCGGTGGGGAGAAACAAGATGGCGAAGTCGGTGGTGTGCGGAGCCGCGATGTACTTCTCACGAATGCTGCGCGCTTCCAGTCGCACGCGCTGCTCCAAGGCCTTGGCCGCAGCCTCAACCGCAGCGGCATCGCTGCGCTCTTGCGCATCGATCAGGCGTTCATAGTCTTCGCGGGGAAACTTGGCGTCAATCGGAAGCCAGGTGGGCGCCGCGCCGTCAAAGCCCTGCGCGGCTCCCTGCCCCGAACCGGTGCCGTTACCCAGGCCCTGGCCGGCACCGCGCTGAGGCAGCCGGATGGCGAACTCCACCCGCGCGCCGCTGCCAGGCACCACCTC